>CAZYHO010000372.1:0-5229 GCA_964647495.1 uncultured Akkermansia sp.
CCCCATTGCGGCTTGCCAGGGTGTGGTGGGTGGCGTGAAAGTGGGCGGAGGATGCCGCGCGATGTTTGAGACCGCCGTTTCGAGACCCTCCGCATGGGCGGGGGAGGTGGACGAGTTTCCGGACTGGCTGGCTCCGATGGTGGTGAAGGAATTGAGGCAGGGGCTGCGGGCGCGGTGGTTCGTGGTGCCGTTTGTCGCGGTGCAGGTGGCGGCGGTGGCGCTGGTCTGGCTTGAATACATGGCGACGAAACACCCGGGCACGCCGTTCGGATCGGAGGAGTTCGGTCATCAGGCGTTCTGGGGGCTGGTATTCCTGGTGCTGGGCGGTGTGCTGCCGCTGCGTCTGCTGACCGGCCTGAGCAGCGAGCTGGCGGGCGACGGCGGGCAGATGATTCTGCTGGCGGGGCTGTCGCGCTGGCGCATCGTGATGGGAAAGTGGCTGACCCAGATGGTTTTGGGCTGCCTGGTGCTTGTCTCGCTCGTGCCGTACGGGCTGGTGCGGTATTTTTTCGGCGGGGTCGAGCTGGTGCCGAACCTGACGGCGCTGGCGGCCGCGCTGGGGCTGGCGGCCGCGATGAATGCGCTGGTGCTGGGAGCGTCCGGGTTCGCCGACTACTGGGTGCGTGCCGTGATCACGATCGTGGGGTGGATGTACGTTGGGGCGCCGGCGGTCACGATGCCGGCGCTGATGAATGACGTGGCGGACTTCGATGACGTCACGAAACTGGCCACGGGACTTGGGTTGTTTCTTTGGACGGGGCTCGGTGTGATGCTGACGTTTGCTTTCTTCACCCTGTGCGGGCTGCAACTGGCGCGCGCGCGGCTGCGTGTGGCCGGCCGCCACTGGGGGGTGCCGCCGAGCCGGCCGGTGCTTGTGCTCTTTTTTCTGGCGCCGCTGTATTTCGGAATACTCTCGATGATCACCTGCGGCCTCGGGTTTCCGGTGGTGGCGGCGGGCATGACGTGGTGGATCTGGTCGCTGGATCCGGCCGACTTGCCGGCGCGATCGGAAATGTATTTCATTCATCCCAAGCCCACAGTGACGCCGAAGACCTACCGATTTTGACCGCCCTATGCCCGCCATGCCCGCCATGCCCGTCCTGTTATTCGACACCGTGAAACGCGCGTTCGCCCAACGCGGGTGGCACTGCGACGTGGTGGCGGGGCGCGATGTGGTGGAGGCTTTTTTCGAGGCGCACCACACGCGGGTCCGGGTGCATGCGCAGGTATTTGCGGACATCCGGGCCGTGTCGGTGGTCGGCTATGCGACGGCGGATGTGCCGGCGGGCCGGGCGGGGCTGGTCGCTGAGGCGTTGATGCGGCTGAACCAGCAACTGACGCTGGGGAATTTCGAGATGGACTATGACGCGGGGCGCGTCTTTTTCCGGATCACGAATCTGTTTGGCGCCGAGGCGGGAGACGCGGAGATCGTGGCATCGATGGTGCACGCGGCGGTGGCGGAGGTCGACCGGGTGACGCCGTTCTTGACACTGCTGCTGCGGATGGAGGCCGGTGAGCTGGCGCGGTTGAACCTGCGATTGTTTCTGCAGCGCGAGGATCTGCTGCCTCCGGTGGCCGCCGATGGCAAAACGCTCGGGGCGAGGTGAGTGAGCGGCTTTTCATCCTGCGGCGCGGGGGAGGCGAGGACGGACCTTACAGCGAGGAGGAGGTGACGGCGGCTCTGGCCGCAGGCGATGTGTCGCCTCGCGACTGGTGCCGGCTGGAGAACGAGCCGCATGCGCGGATGATCGGCGAGGTTTTCGGGCACTGGCCGGATGAGGAGGAGAGGGAAGAGGAGGATGCAGAAGCAGCAGAGGGCGACGAGGAGGAGGAGGGAGAGAATGGGGATCGGGATCGTGGAGCGCACACGCCGGCGCGCGGTCCAGTGGAGAGCGGCGGCGCGGAAGCGCCCGGGATCGAGGAGGGGGAGGACGAGGAGGTGCTGGTGTACGCCGGTTCGCCGAGCCTGCTGGGTTACGGATGGCCGATGGCGGTGGCCGCGGCGGTTCTTGCGGCTGGATACTGGCTCGGGCGATTCGGTGTGGAATGGGTGGTGGGCGCGCTGGCGGTGGCCTTGCTGCTGGTCGCACGGGTGCTGCTGCATCGCGGAGCGCGGGAGTACGTCGTGACCACGGAGCGAGTGGTGGCGACAGTCGGATTGCTGGCCCGGAGGCGGCGCGAAATTCGTCTTGGCGACCTCACGTCGATCCGCTTGCACAAACGCGGGCCGCTGGGATGGCTGGGGGTGGGCACCGTCATTTTTTCCTCGGATGCGGCGGGGGAGGAGGACGTCGTGTTCGAGAGGATCCGTGGCGTGAAGCGCGTGATTGCGCTGGTGAGGAGGGCATAGGGCCTATGGGGCATGGGGCTCATGGGCTCATGGGCACATAGGCCGCATGGTCCGCAGAAGCCCCATAGGCATATAGGCCCCATAAGGCCCATCCAACATTCCGCAGTTTTCATTTGGGGAATTGGGGTGGATGGTCGTTGCCAGCTATGTCCGCGCCACGCGTCATTCTCGGTGTTACTGGGTCCATTGCCGCTTGCAAGGCGGCGGATCTTGCCAGCCAGCTTGTCAAGCACGGGGCAGACGTGACGTGCGTGATGACGGCGGACGCGCAGCAGTTCATCACGCCGCTCACGCTGCAGGTGCTGTCGAAGAACGCGGTCGTGACGGGGCTCTACGACGAAAAAGAAAGCTGGCGGCCCGGGCACATCGCGCTGGCTGATGCGGCCGACCTGCTGCTGGTCGCGCCGGCCACGGCGCACACGATCGCCCAGATCGCCCTGGGGCTGGCGCCCGATGCGTTGAGCGCGATCGCGCTGGCGACGCCCGCGCCGCTGCTCATCGCGCCGGCGATGAACGGGAAGATGTGGCTTCACCCGGCCACGCAGGGGCACGCGGAGACCCTCCGGCGGCGTGGCGCGGAAATCATAGGCCCGGACGAAGGCATGCTCTCCTGCGGTTACGAAGGTGTGGGCCGGTTGTGGCCGGTCGAGAGAATCGTCGAGCGCGTTGTGGAGAAGCTTGGCCTGCGGACCTAAAGGATGTCGCCAGGGCGGTAGGAGGCGGCATCCGGGCAGCGGGCGGCGGCGGCGCGGAGGGCGGCGACTGTGGCGGCGGTCTGGGTGGTGGCGGCGCCGGTGGCGGCACGACCGCGCGCGAAGGCAGTGTCGAGGTCGACGCGGGAGAGCCCGAGGCGCGGGTCGGCGGCGAGGCGGTCGACGAGGTCGTTGTGGCCGGCGGCGCCGGAGCGGAGGTCGCGCATGGTGGCGGTGGCATGCTCTTTGATGGCGTCGTGGGCGGATTCGCGGCCGACGCCGTGGCGCACGGCTTCCATGAGGAAAGTGGTGGTGAGGAGGAACGGGAGGTAGCGTTCGTTTTCGCGCTGGATGGAGGGGGGAAAGATTTCCATTTGGCCGAGCACGGTGAGGAATGTCTCGAAGAGGCCGTCGAGGGCGAAGAAGGCATCGGGCAGGACGACGCGGCGGACGACCGAGCACGAGACATCGCCCTCGTTCCATTGGTCGCCCGCGAGGCCGGCGGCCATGGTGACGTGGCCCTTGAGCAGGGTGTGAAAACCGTTGATGCGCTCGCACGACCGGCTGTTCATTTTGTGGGGCATGGCGGAGGATCCGGTCTGGCCTTTCGCGAACCCTTCGCCGGCCAGTTCGTGGCCGGCCATCAGGCGGAGTGTCTTGGCGAAATTCGCCGGCCCGCTGGCGAGGTCGCACAGGCAGGCGACGACGCGGAAATCCAGGCTGCGCGGATAGACCTGGCCGACGGCTTGCAGGACATGAGCGAGACCGAGGTGCCGGATCACCAGGGATTCGAGTTCGGCCACTTTCGCGGGGTCGCCGTCGAAGAGGCTGAGCTGGTCGAGCTGGGTGCCGACGGCGCCTTTGAGGCCGCGTACGGGATAGGTGGCGATGAGATGTTCGAGCTGGGTAAAGGCGCCGAGCAGTTCCTCGCCGAACATCGCCCAGCGTTTTCCGGCGGTCGTGAGCTGCGCGGCCACGTTGTGGGTGCGCGCCGTGAGCGGCTCGGCGGCATCGTGTTCGGCGCGGGCGGCGAGCGCGAGCATGGCGGCGCCGGCTTTCGTGCGGATGACTTCGAGCGAGCGAAAGACCTGAAGCTGCTCGACGTTTTCCGTCAGGTCGCGCGAGGTCATCCCCTTGTGCAAGTGTTCGTGGCCGGCCAGTTCGCAGAATTCGTCGATGCGCGCCTTCACGTCGTGACGGGTGATCCGCTCGCGGCGCATGATCGAGGCCGGGTCGATGTCGTCGAGCACGCGCTCATAGGCGGCGATGGCCTCCTCCGGGATGTCGAGTCCCAACGACCGCTGCGCCTTCATGACCGCGATCCACAACCGGCGCTCAAGGCGGATTTTTCCCTCGGCGGACCAAACCGCCTTCATCGGGGCGCTGGCATATCGCTCGGCAAGGACATTGGGAATTGGCGTCTCGGACATGCCACGCCCTTACGCGAGTGCTCCCGCGAGACAAGGGGGAAGTGGGGGGGGCAGAGGGCAGAGGGCAGAGGGCAGGGGAGCAGGGGAGGAAGGGGCGGGTGCGTGGAGCGGGACGCTCGGTGCGCCCGGCAGGATGCCGGCCGCGGCGGGCGGGACGCGCCGCCCTACCCGAGACCACAGAGGGAAGTAAAAAAGATGATGGGTGAGGAGTCGGAGGTGAGAGGGCAGGGGAGCAGGGAGGCGGGTGCGTGGAGCGGGACGCTCGGTGCGCCCGGCAAGATGCCGGCCGCGGCGGGCGGGACGCGCCGCCCTACCCGAGACCATCGAGGGAAGTGAAAAAGATGATGCGGTTGGCGGGATTCCGCGAAAAACTGGCATGGACCGTGAACCGTGAACCGTGCCCCCCTAAACCCTGATTACCTGTGCTCCAGATTGTTTTCAATGCCCTGAGCGCCGCGGAGCTTTCGCGGCTCGACACGCTGTCGCAGTTGGAACTGCTGAACGAATTCAAGATCGACGAAGCCATGCTGGCGGAATTGCCCAAGCGCCAGGCATTCGGAACGATCGAACGGGACGGGCGCGTTCTGTACCGGTATCGGGCGCGCGACTACCGGATATACTTCGAGGTGCGGGAAGGGCAGGTCATCGTTCACCGGGTGCTGCACAAAAACACACTGAATGACTTTCTGTACCGCAGCAGTCTTCCACTCAACGAGGACGAGGCGCTGGGGAAATCGAAGACGTTTTGGAAGCTTAT
>CAZYHO010000373.1:0-5219 GCA_964647495.1 uncultured Akkermansia sp.
CGTGGCCGTGGCCGGTGGCGCCCGGCGCCGCGCCCATGAGCGTGCCCAGTGCCGCGCCGCCCAGGCCGCACCCGAAGCGCCCCAGCCATTGGCGGCGCGTCAGTGCGGCCGGTGATTCGAATCGATGACAGTGCATGGCAATCGAAGTGGAGACATTCAGTAGCTGGAAACGAAGGCATCCGAGGCCAGCAGCGCGCGCGTCATGAGCAGCGTGGCGGCGACCTCGGTCGCGTTCAGCGCCGCGTCGCGCGGTTGTTCGCCGGCGCCCGAGAGCAGCGCCTCGGCGTCCGCGGGTTTTCCGCTGAAATGGCGGCGGCCGTCCTCGACGAGGCGCGCCAGCGAGGCGGCCTGCGCGGGCAGCGGCGGCTTGCCGGTGAGGCGGCGGCAGGCGTCGCGAATGCGCTCGTCCTGCGCGGCGGCGTCCGGGTAGGCGCGCACGAGGTTTTCCGCGAGCACGCGGGCGTCCTCGAGGAAACCTGTCTCGTTCATGAGCGCGAGCGCCTGGAGCGGCGTGAGTGTTTCGTCGCGGCGCACGCGGCAGAATTCGCGCGTCGGCGCATCGAATACCGTCATGACCGGCGGCGGACAGGTCCGGCGCCAGAACGTGTAGAGGCTGCGGCGATGCAGCTTTTCCCCGCTGTCCTGGTGGTACGTGTGCTGCGTGCCGCTGTCTTCCCACAGGCCATCAGGCTGGTACGGCTTGACGCTCGGACCGCCGACTTCCCGCACCAGCAGGCCGCTCGCCGCCAGGCCCGCGTCGCGCACTTGCTCCGCCGGCAGCCTGAACCGCGGGCCGCGCGCCAGCCAGATGTTGCGCGGATCCGCCGTGGCATCCCCGGCCTGCGCCGGCGCCGAGGAGCGCCGGCACGCGTCGGTCAGCACGAGCATCCGCAGAAATGCCTTCACATCCCAGTGGTTCTCGACCAGCCAGACCGCCAGCCAGTCCAGCAACTCCGGATGCGACGGTCGAGCCCCCTGGACGCCAAAGTCCTCCGCGGTCTCCACCAGCCCGTGCCCGAAGACGAGCCGCCAATAACGATTGACCGCCACACGCGAGACCAGCGGATGGCGCGGATCGGTGAGCCATTGCGCGAGGCCGAGCCGGTTGCGTGGCGCGTCCGCCGGCCATGGCCACAGGTTCGCGGGCGCCGCCGGCTCGACGAGATCGCCCGGCGCATCCCACTGGCCGCGCGCCAGGATCGGCGTCGGCCGGCGCTCGCCGGACCATTCACGCATCACCATGACCTCGCCGAGGTCGCCGGCAAAATCATCCTCCGCGCGCCGCGCGTCGTGCAGCGCCGCCGCCGCCGCCATCGCCTCCGCGTCGCGTGTCCGCACGTACCAGTCGAACCACGCCGCCTCGCCTCCCACCGGCGAGCGCGCGGCGAGCAGCTCCATTTCGGCCGCGGACAAGGCGGCCGGAAAAATCTTCAGTTCGTCAAACGCGGCGCCGGCGAGCGTGCGGTCGAGATAACGCCCGCCCACCTCGAGCGTCGCCTCCAGCTTGATTTCGAGATCGGGCAGATCCTCGTCGAAATCGCCCCATTTCCGCTGGTACGTGATGTCCTTGACGAGCCGGTCTCGCACGATGTCGCACTCGATCCGCTTCCCATTGACGTATATCGCGACGCCCCCGGCACGGCTCGACCCGTCATACGTGAATCCGAGGTGCGTCCAGCCGGCCAGCGAGACTTTTTCCCGGGCCTGGACGCGGATGGCGTTGCCCGGATAGAAATGGGCCAGCGTGACCGCGAGCTTCCCGTCCTCCAGCGTGAATTCATAGCCGCGATGGGCCGCGTCGATCCCGCCGCGCGTGTGATGCAGGATGACCGCGTGATCGTGCTTGAGCGGGCAGTGGACCCAGAGGCTGTATGAGAACGGATCGACGCGGCGGAAATGCCCGATGTCGTCGAACTGGATCTGGTTGTCGCGGTCGTCGCGCAGATGCAGCGCGCGGCCGAACTTTCCTTTGCTGGACTTGAACGCGTTGCGCGTCATGCCGGTTCTCGCCGGATCGAGGGCGTCCCTGACGAGGCGCGACTCCCTGTCGGTCTCGTCCAGCGGGAAATGGTGGGCCGGCACGGCGGGTTGATTCTCCGCACGCGGATCGGCGCGGCCGAAAAGCCGTTGCCACAGGCCGGGCGCCGGTTTGCTCACGCCGGGCGGCAGGTTGCCGCGCAGCCAGGCTTCATACCGCGGGCGCGCCGCCTCGCGGGTGGCCTCGACGGCGGCTTCCGCCTCGCGCACGCGCTGCTGGAGCGAGGCGTGTGTTTTGGCCTGAGCGTCCTGGTACACGAACGCGGACGGCGCGGGCACGGCCGCGGTGAAGCGCGAGAAAAGCCCGAGTTCGTCGATGTTGTTGAAGAACGCGGCGAACTGGTAGTAATCCCGCATCGTGAACGGGTCGTGCTTGTGGTCGTGGCAGCGCGCGCACTCGAGCGTCAACCCGAGGAAGACACTGGCGTTGGTGTTGACGCGGTCGAAGACGTGCTCCCAGCGGAATTCGTCCTCGTTGCTGCCGGCTTCATTCGACTGCTGGTGCAGCCGGTTGAACGCGGTGCCGACCAGCGCGTCCAGGCCCGCCTCGGGCATGAGATCGCCGGCCGTCTGCCACGCCACGAACCGGTCGTACGGCAGATTCTCGTTGAACATCCGGATCACCCAATCGCGGTACGGCCACGTCGAGCATGTGTTGTCCTCGTGGCGCCCGTACGTGTCCGCGTAACGCGCCGCATCCAGCCAGTCGGCCGCCATCCGTTCGCCGTACGCCGGTGAGGCGAGGAGCCGGTCGACCACTGTTTCGCAGGCCGAGGCGGAGGAGTCGGCGAAAAAGGCGTCGATTTCCTCGATCGTGGGAGGCAGTCCCGTCAGGGCGAAACTGACGCGGCGCAGCCATTCTTCGCGCGGCGCGGGCGGCGAGGGATTCAGCCCTTCGCGGGCCAGCGCGGCGTTGAGAATGGCATCGACCGGCGAGCGCGGCGCGGGTTGGCCGGGCGCCGCCGCCCCGGGCACCGGCGGCCGGACAGGCGTCGTGAAGGCCCAATGCGCCTCGCGCGCCTCGTCCGCTCCGCCGCCATCGGCCGCGCGCCCCGAAACATCCGTCTCCCCGGCGCTCACCGCGGTCGCGATCACGGCTGCAGCCACCACCACCAACGCCGCCGCCACGGCCGGCCATGCCGCCGCCTGCTTCGGAAAACGTGGCCTGCTTTTCATAAGCTGTCCTGGCGTGCCCTCAGCCGCGTGAGTTCGTTGTCGGGAATCTCGACCGCGCTCAGCGGCACCGGATCGTCCCGTTTCACCGCCCGTGTCAGCACCGCCGGCCGGCCGGCCCCGTTGTTTCCGCCGCCCTCCAGCGCGCTGACCGGCAGCGCATCGTCACCCGCACGGGCCACGGCATCGACCAGTCCGTACACTTCATCCCCGCCGATGCCGTGGGCGATTTCCGTCCCCGCCGGCAAATCCCGCTTCGCGTAGGCGAACACGTCGTTGCCCGCGGAGCGCGCCGGAGCGATGACCGGCCTGGAGTCCAGGTACGCCTGCGCGATCGCCCGCGGCGTTTCGATGTGGCACAAATGATACGGCCGGAAAAAAAGATGATACGGCCCGCGGCTGCTGACCTTGTAGTAATCGAGATAAAACGTCTGGAGCGGATGTCGGCACTCGGCCACCACGTACACACCACCGCCCGGCCACGGCACGCCGAGCGTGTAGTCGATCCTCCCCTGTCCGCCGTCGCCGTCGAAATCGAACGCGGCAAGCACCTCGCGCAGGTCGTTCACGCGCGGACCGGTCATGCCGGGGCGGGCCGGCGCAAGCCCGGCGTGGTTGCCGATCAACGCCTGCTCGATGTTCATCTTGGTGCCGTCGGTGTATGCGACCGTCTGGGTCACGCTCAGGCGTTGCTTCTCGGCCCACTCGCGCGCCGTGGCCGCCACCGCATACCGGTCCAAAAACCCCTTCATGTTCCCGGCCTGCGCCACCCGGAATCCCCAAAGCTCGATCTCGTCCAGCATCGTCGCCAGCACCCCGTGCTGGTCCCCCGCATCGCTCGTCACTACCACACCGTGCCGCTTCGCTTCGTGCGCCAGCAGCCGCCCCAGCGCCAGGTCCACCTCCGCATTCATCAGCACCACATGCGCCCCGCGTTCCATCGCCGCCATGGCATGCCGCCCCGCCGCCGCTATCGTGTTCGTGCACTCGACCACCACGTCCAACCCCAGCGCACCCGCGCCCTCAAGTGCCGCCAGCGCATCCTTCACCACGCACACCTCCCCCTCCCCGCGCCGCCGCAAATCATCGTGCCGCTCGACCGCCACCCCGCGCAGTCGGGACACCTCCATCGCCCGCACGCACGCCGCGGCCGCCACATCCGCCACCAAAACCACCTCCATCCCGGGCGTCTGCGTCACCTGCCACACCACCCCGGTCCCCATCGCCCCGGCGCCAATCACGCCGACACGAATCCGCCGGCCAAGCCGTTCGAGTTCTCTGAGTCGATGAATCAAGTCAAATGAGGCCGGGTTCCGAAAAAAGACCGGATTCGTGTAAGAGAAATCGTATGTTTCTATGCGAAAACTCAGGAATCACGGTAGTTTCTACGTAGCGTATCGCCTTCCCCTGGCAAGCAATTTTCCACACGCCCCGTCATTTCCCCGCGGATCTTCGACGATCCGCCCCTCGTTCCGCGCTCCTGCGCCAAACCGCCGTGCCGCGCGCCGGCCGGACTCGCGCGCCGCTCAGAGCGCCACCATGCAGGTCAGCGCGAGCCGGATGACGAGGATTTCGGCCATGGTGACGCGGGCCGACTTCCTCAACCGCTGGATGTGATCGAGCAGGTCCGTCAGCAGCGAAACCTCCCCGCCCTCCTCCGGGTCGGTATCGTCAAGCACATCGCGCACCGCAATTTCCAGCGTCCGGAAATCGTTCCCCCGCTCCAGCGCCAGCAGATGGCGGCCCGGCGATATCTCGACCAGATGGAGAAACGGAATCTTCTTCAAGCCCGCGCTCGGCCCCACGATGATCAGGCCCGACTGCGGACCGGTCTGCGCCACCTCGACATGCGCCCTCGCCGACCCCTCCGGCACCACCGAATCCACCACGCGCACAATCGCCCGCCCGCGGTCGGGACCGATCGTCTCGAGATCGCGCAACGTGCGCTCAGGCAGCGTTACCGTGACCGGCCGGCTGGGTTCATCAAATTTGGCGGGGCGTCCGCCAGC
>CAZYHO010000374.1:0-5215 GCA_964647495.1 uncultured Akkermansia sp.
TACAGGCTCCTCCCCTTGTCTCCGAGATACACCGGCCAGTCCGCGTGCCGCACCGTCGGATCCGCGCCGAGCGCCGGCGCCACAGTGCCCGGACCGGCCGCGAACACACCAACCGCGAAAAGCGTGGAAAAAATCAGGCGCATGGCAGCCTCTCTAACCGACATCCTCGCCATCGGGCAACGCTGTTCTCAGGCTGTTGTGCGTCCGATTCTCATCCAATTGTGCTTCCAATGCCAGGATGGTGTCAAACCCCGATCATCAGCAAATGGAGAGGAACGTGAACAAGAGGTGAAAAGTGGCGCGCGTAGACCTCATCTCGTCGGTGGACCGGAATCCAACGACCCGGAAGTGGCAATCAACGCAACCGCTGGTTGAACGCCGGCCTCAGCCGGAAAGGTCATGGCGTGTCCGTCCCCCTGCGGCA
Source organism: uncultured Akkermansia sp. (assembly GCA_964647495.1). Classification (GTDB taxonomy): domain Bacteria; phylum Verrucomicrobiota; class Verrucomicrobiia; order Verrucomicrobiales; family V1-33; genus CAJBME01. The sequence continues at coordinate 425 of CAZYHO010000374.1, forward strand.
TCGGCGGTTGCGCGGCGGGCCGGGGGCGGCATGGTCGGCGCGCGATGCGGACTGCGAAACAACCGACCTGGATGGCGCGTCTGCCAGTGCTGGCGGCGCTGATGGTATTGTTGGGACTGGGCGGGGCCGGCTGCGTGTCGTTTCACCGGGCGATCCGGATTCCGAATGTGTTCCGTGTGCTGGAGGACGGGCACCCGGAGATGGAGAAGAAGACACGGGAGCATCTGGAACAGCTCCTCCACTCAGACCACTTCCGTCGCCGGCGGCTGACGTTCGGAGGCGACGTGGTGCTCAAGCGCGTCGCAGCCGTGCGCAAGGATGCCCGCGGCGTGCCGTTTTACACGTCGCTGCGGGAGAAGACGCGGGACCGGTCGGGCGGGCTCACGCTGTTCACCGGCAAGACGCGCCCGATCGTCATCGTCATCGCCGTCATGCCCGACGGCACATGGGACGACCGCACGCTCAAGCACGAGGCGGCCCACGCCATCCTCCTCTGGAACGGAATCACCGGCCACCCGCCGCAGTTCCGGGGAGTCGTTCCTCTGTGGGACTGAGCGGCGGCGGTATCGGTCGCCGGCCATCACACAATGCCGCGGCGTTCGAGTGACTCCTCGAGCGCGCGCTCGACGAGCAGGGCGGCGAGGTGTTCGGTGGCGCGGTCGAGCGCTGTGACGGCGGATTTCAGGCGTGCCGCGTCTCCGGAGGCGAGGGCGGCGCGGGTCTCGACGGACGCGGCGTCGATGGCGGTGCGGGCGGGCGCATCCAGCCGGTCACCGGCCTGGGCCAGTGCCTGCTCGAGGGCGGGCAGGAGTTCCTGCGCTTTCTGGCGTGCTTCGGTGAAGACACGTTCGCGCATGTCATCGAACGCGTGCTCGACGGATTCGCTGATCATGCGTTCCACTCGTTCGTCTTCGACGTCGACGGCGGTGCTCTGGATTTCCAGGACGCGGTCGGCGCCGGTTTTTGTGTCGCGGGCGAGGACGCGAAGGATGCCGTTCTGGTCGATCTCGAACTGCACGCCGACGCGCGCGCTGCCTTTCGGGCCCGGCTCGAAGCCGATGGAAAACCGGCCGAGTTCCCAATTGTCGCGGGCCATCTCGCGTTCGCCCTGGAGGACGCGGACGAGCATGGACGGCTGGTCGGGGACGGCATTGGTGAACAATTCGCCGGCTTTGCAGGGGATGGTGGAATTGCGCGGGATGATTACGTTCATGAGCCCGCCGAACGTCTCGATGCCGAGCGAGAGCGGAGTGACATCGAGGAGCAGGATCTGGCGCAGCGAGCCATCGAGGATGCCGGCCTGGATGGTGGCGCCGAGGGCAACGGCCTCGTCCGGGTGCTGCGTGGTATTGGGGTGCAGGCCAAAGACCTCGGCAACGGTCCGCCGCACGAGCGGCATGCGCGTCGCGCCACCGACGAGGACGACCTCGTCGAGATCCGCCGGCCTGAGACCGGCATCGGCCAGCGCGCGCAGGCAGTGAAGGCGCGTGCGGTCGACGATCGGCCGGGCCAGTTCCTCGATCCGATCGCGGCCCAGATGGATCTGCAGACTCTCGGCGCCGCGGTAAAATGGGAGCGCCAGAGTGTGTGACTCCGCATCCGAAAGCGCGTGCTTGGCGGCGATGGCGGCCTCGGAGAGCCTGGCGCGCGCGGCGGCGTCGGGCGGCGGGCCGCTCAGCGAAACGAGATGGTCGAGCAGGGCGGTGTCGATGTCATCGCCTCCGAGCCTCGTGTCGCCGGCCGTGCTCAGCACTTCGAAGACACCGGAGCGCAGTTCGAGGATGGAGATGTCGAATGTGCCGCCACCGAGGTCGTAGACGGCGATGCGGGAGCGCTCGTCGAGTTTGTCCAGGCCATACGCGAGGGCAGCGGCGGTCGGCTCATTGAGAATCCGCTCGACCGCGAATCCGGCTGCCTCACCTGCAAGTTTGGTGGCGGCGCGCTGCGCGTCGTTGAAATACGCGGGCACCGTGATGACCGCGCGGGTCAGCGGCCGGCCCATGGCCGCCTCCGCTATCTCTTTCAAGCGTCCCAGAATGAGCGCGGACACCTGCGCGGGCCGCATCCGGCACGGACCCACCGCCACGGCCTCACCCATCAGCCGCTTGACCGAGGTGACCGACCGCGCCGGATCCAGAACCTTCTGCCGCAGCGCCGGCGCGCCGACCAGCACCGGAGCGGCATCGCCGGGAGGAAAGTAAACGGCGCTCGGCGTCAGGCGCGATCCGGTTTCATCGGCAAGCAATATGGGAAAACCGGCGTCAACGACACCGATGAGCGAGTTGGTGGTCCCGAGGTCGATGCCGCAAATCATGGTGGTCGGTGTTAAAGGCGAGAAAGTGCATCGCGGACCTGCGACTGCCATTTTTCCAGAAAGGCGGCCTCGCGAGCCCAGGCGGCGAGGGACTCCGGGCGGCCATCCCAGGAGCGGGTGGCATCGGTCACGGTTTCGAGGCGGCGGGCGATGGTGGCGGCGGTCGCCTCCAGATCTTCGCGAAGGCGCATTTCTTCACTGGCGAGCAGGGCGCGGCCGAGCGCAGTGGCCGCCGTGTTCCTGCGGCGTTCGAACTCATGGACCGCCTGCATCACGGCGCCCAGCGTGGCAAAGAGATCCATGAGCGACGCGGAGAGCGCGCCATCGAGCCGCGTCCCGGGAAACTCGAGTTCGAGCAGGCGCCGCAGCCGCAGCGCGGGCGAACCGAGCACGCGCCGCGCCTCGGCAAGCCGCGCGAAAGAAGCGGCATCCCCGCCCGCATCGGGGTGGCGCGCCCGGCTCAACTCGTCGAAGCGCCGCGCCAGGTCGTCTTCATCGATGACCGGAGTGCGCGGGATTCCGAATTCGGCGAAGGCGTCCATGGGGCATGAGGCGGCAGGCTGGTCAGGGCAGCCGGCGTCGGCCGGCGAGGCGCCGGCGGCTGACCGCTGATCGCACGTCAGAGGTGGGATTGGAAAAAGAGCAGCGTGGCCAGGAACTGGAAATCGATGTTCTTTTTCTTGGCGAAGCCGTGGCCTTCGTCGGTGGCCATGATGTACCAGACGGGCGTGCCGTTGCCGCGCACGGCGCTGACCATTTGCCCGGACTCGCTCAGCGGGACACGCGGATCGTTTTTCCCCTGCACGACAAGAAGTGGCTGCCTGATTTTCGAGGCGTGAGTGGTCGGGCTGATCCGGCGCAGAAAATCCGCCATCTCCGGATCCCGTTCGTCACCGTATTCGACGCGGCGCAGATCGCGGCGGTAGTCGGAGGTATTCGTCAGGAACGTGAGGAAATTGGAAATGCCGACGATGTCACACCCGCAGCGGATGCGGTCCGGGAAATGGATCAGGCTCGCCAGTACCATGTAACCGCCGTAGCTGCCGCCGATGACGCCGACGCGGGTGGCATCGAGGGTGTCCGGACGCGACGCGATAAAGTCGAGAAAGGCGCCGATGTCTTTGACGGAGTCTTCGCGTTTGAAGCCGTTGTCGAGCGTGAGGAATGTCTTTCCGAACCCAGCCGACCCGCGCACGTTGGGCACGAGCAGGGCGATCCCCGGTTCGTTGAGGTAATAATTGTTCCTCCCCTGAAAGCCCGGCCGCGACTGGCCCTCCGGACCGCCATGAATGCTGATGAGGACCGGGCGCGGACCGGGAAATTTCTCCGCGTCGGGAGCATAGAAAAAACCCGTCACCGCCAGGCCGTCGAAACTCTTGAGCCGGACCAGCTCGGGCTCGACGAAGCGGCCCGGATCCAGCCCGCCGGCCTCGCTTTCGGTCCAGCGCACGACTTCGCCGGTCGCCGGACGGCAGGCCCAGGCGTCCGCCGGGGAACGCGCGCTCGTCATGCTGAACCCGACAAGCCCGCCGTCTGCCGACCACTCGAGGCCTCCGATGACACCGGACGGCAGCACTGGCGGCGGCGGGGCCGGCGCGGCGCCCACCGCGACGAACCGGAGCCGGCTCACGCCTTCCTCGTTGGTGACAAACGCGATGGTCGACCCGTCGGGCGACACCTCGAATGCCTCGACATCCCATGGAATATCCGCCGTCATCGGGACGAACTTCCGCTCCGCCAGGCTCATGCGTCCGAGCTGCATGAACTCGCCGCCCTCGTCGCTCGTCAGGAAAACCTCCGTGCCATCCTTGCTGAAGGCGGCCTTGCCGCGGGCCACAGGGGCGTCGCCCGGCGGCGTCAGCCGTTCGCGCGCGCCCGAAGCGAGATCGGCCAGCCAGAGGTGGGTTTCGTTCGCGGAAATCCTCTCGCCAAGGAGAAGCCGGCCGCCATCGCGCGACCAATCCGCCACACCCCAGCCTCCGCCTTTCACCTCGATGACCAACCGCCTCTCCTGCGGGCGGTCGGGGTCGAGCACCCAGATATCGGCGTCGGCGCCGGTGCGCGCGGTCGAGGTGTAGGCGATCCAGCGGCCGTCTTTCGACCAGGTCGCCCCGGTATTGCGCGATGTGCCGTCGGTCAGCAGCGTGATGCGCCCGGTGCCCGCGTCGTGCCGGTAAAACTGAAACATTTCCGACCCGCCGGTGTCCTGCGCATAAACGAGGCACTCACCGCTCACCGGCCGGTAACTGCCGCCGCGCACGGGCTCCTGAAGAAATGTGATCTGTCGGCGCGCGCCACCCGGCATCTTGACCTCATGCAGTTGGTTCGTGTCCGCGAAGCGCGTGCTGATCAGCATTTCCGGGCGCTGCGGATGCCACCCCTGAAAAGCGGCGCTGCGAAACTCAAGATACGGAGCAGCCGACTCCCTGAGTTCCGGCGGAATCGAAGGCACACCTTCCAGCACCAGCGTGCCCGGC
>CAZYHO010000375.1:0-5212 GCA_964647495.1 uncultured Akkermansia sp.
GGTATTCCGATCCGCCGTCGTTCACGCCGTAGTCGTGGTCGTCCCAGGTCGCCACCATCGGCGCCTGCGCGCGCAATTCGGCGAAAAGCGGCTTGGCGGCCAGTTGGCCGTACTTGGCCTCGAGCACGCCCATGTCCTCGGTGTCACCGTAAATGTTGTCGCCGAGCCAGATGAACAACTCCGGATTCGCACGGCGCACGGCGGCGAGCACCGGCACCGGTTTTTCCTGGCTCATGCACGACCCCAGGGCGATCCGCGAGATCAACGGGTTCGTGGCCGGCGACGGCGCGGGAGGCGGTTTCGGCGACGGCAGGTCCTGCGCCAGGATGGCCGGGACGGCGGCGGAGGCGGCGAGCGCGGCAAGGGTGCGGGCGAACTGGAACAGGGCACGCCGCGCCCGGCCGGCGCTCGCGAGGTGGTGGATGGACTTCATGCGGGGGGATGATGGTCCACGGTGGGTGGATTCGTCGATGGCAGAATTCGGAGAGCGGCAGTACGTAGCAGGATGCTCCTCATTCGCGTTCATTGGCGTTCATTCGCGGTTGATTGAACCGGGGACTCCAACCCAACGATATTCCGAACGAACCCGTTGCCGCACGGGCATTGTTGTGGCAAACCGGGTTCAATCTTCTCGTTTATTCCGTCTCATTTTCCATGCCGCCCCTGTTGATCTGTGATCTCGATGGCACGCTGCTCGACACGCTCGAAGATCTCACTGATTCGATGAACGACGCGCTGCGGTCGTTCGGATTTCCGCCGCACAGTCCGGAGGCGTACAAGGACAAGATCGGGGATGGAGCGCAAATGCTGGCGGTGCGCGCGGCGCCGGCGGCGCATGCAAATGATCCGGTGACGCTGAGTGCGGTGTATCGGGAGTATCTGGACGCGTATGAGCGGCGCTGGCGGTTCAAGACGCGGCCGTACGACGGCGTGGCGGCCATGCTGGACGCGTGCGTGGCGGCCGGAGTGCGCGTGGCGGTGCTTTCGAACAAACCGGACCGGTTTACGCGCCTGACGGTCGAGACCCTGCTGCCGGCATGGCCGTGGGCGGTTATCCGCGGCCAGCGGCCCGACACGGCGCGCAAGCCGGCGCCGGACGGCGCGCTGGCCGTGGCCGCCGAAGCCGGGGTCGATCCGGCACACTGCGCCTTTCTCGGCGACAGCGAGGCCGACATGCGATGCGCGCGGGCGGCGGGCATGACCGCCCTTGGCGCGCTCTGGGGGTTCCGGTCGCGCGAGATCATCGAGGCGGCCGGCGCCCACAGGCTGGCGGCATCTCCCGCGGATGTGTGGCCTCTGTTGTGCGTTCCGAAAAACGGAAAAATGAACTGAACCTGAAGGGGAAATTGATTTGAACAGAAGGCAACGAAGGCAGCGAAGGCTGAGTCAGTTTGGGGAACAGTTCGGCTGCCCGGCCTCTCACACTGCGGGTGAGCGACCAGAATGACGCAACTCGTTCCTGCTTCGCTTCCTTTGTTGCCTTCTGTTCCCTCCCGTTCCCGGATTCAGGCTGAACGGTCCCGGTGGAGAAACCGACGGCCCGCTCAATGCACGACGGCCCAGAGAACTTTCAGGTACCGGCTTTCGGGGCAGTGGGACATGACCGGGTGGTCCGGCCCTGCCCCGGTGCGCTCGATGAATTGCAGCCGGCGCCCGTGCCGGTGGGCGGCCCCGATGACGAGGCGCTCGAATTCCTCCGCGGAAAGCAGTCCGGAGCACGAGCAGGTCACGAACAGTCCGCCGCGCTCGACCAGGCAGACCCCCAGCGCATTCAGATCGTTGTACTTGCGGCGCGCGATCTCGTGGTCGTCGCGGCTGCTGACAAATTTCGGCGGATCCAGCACGACCGCGCCGAACCGCTCGTTGTTGGCCAGCATCTGGCGCGCGTAGTCGAAGGCGTCCGCGTGAACCCAGCGGATGCGCGCCTGATTGAGGTTGGCATTCGCGCGCGCCAAAACGATCGCCTTTTCGTCGAGATCGACGCCGGTGACCTCGGCGGCCCCGCCTTTCGCCTTGGCGGAAATGGCGAATCCCCCGGTGTAGCAGCAGAGGTCGAGCACGCGCCGGCCGCCCGCCCACTCCGCGAACCGCCGCCGGTTCTCCCGTTGGTCACAGAAAAACCCCGTCTTGTGGCCGTCGGCAAAATCCACCGCATAGCGCACGCCGTGCTCGACGATGCGGACCTGCTTTGGCGCCGTCACGGCCGGACCGGAACGCACATCGATGCGCTCATGGCGCGCGATTTCAGGATCGACCTGGATGACCGCTCGCCGCGTGTCGAGCGCCGAGTGCAACCGCGGCAGCCACCGGTCCAGCCTCCTCCAGACACCGAGGTTGGAAACCTCGACCGACAGGACATCCGCAAATTTGTCGACCACGAGGCCGCCAAGCCCGTCGGCATCGCTGTGCACCGCGCGCCAGGCGTCGCCGGTCGCCGGAAGCCGGAGCCAGTCGCGGCGCAGCGCGACCGCGCGGTCGATGGCTTCGTCGAGCGCCTCTTCGCGCGCCGGCGGCTCGCCGGCGAGGAGCAGCCGCAGCGGGATGCGGGCCCCCGGATTGAAGAACCCGGTCCCGAACGGCTGCCCTTCCTTGTCCATCACGGTCACCAGATCTCCCGGCCGCACTCCGGCCGAGACCGCGCCGATGAAGCGCGGGAAAACCGCCGGCGAATTCGTGTAGTATTTCATCTGGACCCAAGGCGCCGGCCAGTCGCCGGAATCAGGCGGGCTCCCGGCCGGGGGCGCTGCCGGCCGTCGCGGTGCCCGCCCGGGCCTCGGCTCAGGCTGCGGCCGCGGCGCGCTTCCAGGATCCGGCCCGCGAAAATCGGCGGCCGGCAACCGCGGCGGCCGGCCCTTCCCGCGAGAAGCGGGTGGCCGGCCGGGACGGGGGAATTCTTCACTGAAACGACGAAATCCGCTGGGCATGCGCGCTATTCTAAGCTAAAGGATGGCTGTCGTCAGTTTCTCGATCGCAAAACTGACGAAATGCGGCATTTTTGTCACTCGCCGGGGTGAGCAATTGACGACAAGCTGCCGCCATTACTGGCATCAACTCGAAAGTCTCCCATGCATCCACTGAGCAAGAGCATTCTGAGTGCCGTTGTCGATGGCGGACGCGTCGTCCTGGACTACAAGCTGGGTCTGGCGGACGGCATCACGCTATACAGCCGGCGCGACGGGGAGCCGGACTTTTCTCCGCTGGCAGAGGACGAACCAGGACCGTACATCGACGACCGGCCGAAGCTGAATCCGGATGCCCCCGAGACGCGGCGGTATCGCGCGATTCTCCTTTACAGCGGCGAGGAAAACCGGCTCATGAGCAACGAGGTGGTGCTCACCGTGCCCTGATGCCCTGATGCCCTGATGCCCTGATGCCCTGATGCCCTGATGCCCTGATGGCGGGACTCCAACCCGGCGTCGTTCCGCACAGCCTTTCGGATCGCACAAGGGGTCTGTCCCCGATCTGACGACTTTTTCCCGAGCTGGCGCTTGAACTCGCGCCGCCCGCGCGGACAATGACGCGATGGCGCGCGCGCACCACCTGACGATGTGTTCCTTCTGCGGCAAGAGCCAGTCAGAAGTCAAGAAGCTCATTGCCGGACCGGGAGTGTATATCTGCGATTCCTGCATCAACACATGCAAGAACATCCTGGAAAAGGAAACCCGCCGGGACGAACTCGCCATCGTGCGAGACTTGCGCCTTCCCAAACCGGAGGAACTCAAGCGGCACCTGGACCAGCACGTCATCGGGCAGGACCACGCCAAGAAAGTGCTCTCCGTCGCCGTCCACAACCATTACAAGCGGCTGCTGCAGCACGATGACCGCCATCGCGCGGAATTGCCGCTTTTCGACGACGTGGAAATCGAAAAGTCCAACCTGCTGCTCATCGGGCCGACCGGCAGCGGCAAGACACTGCTTGCCAAGACTCTCGCGGAGGTGCTGGACGTGCCGTTTTCGATCGCGGACGCGACCACGCTGACCGAGGCCGGCTACGTCGGCGAAGACGTGGAAAACATCATCCTGCGACTGCTGCAAAACGCGGACTTCGACGTGAAGCGCGCCGAGATGGGCATCGTGTACATTGATGAAATCGACAAGATCGGCCGGCGGACGGAGAATGTGTCGATCACCCGGGACGTGAGCGGCGAGGGCGTTCAGCAGGCGCTGCTGAAGATTCTGGAAGGCACGATCTGCAATGTGCCGCCACAGGGCGGGCGAAAACATCCGCAGCAGGAATACATCCAGGTAAACACGGACAAAATCCTCTTCATCTGCGGCGGGGCCTTTGTCGGGCTCGACCAGATCCTGTCACGGCGCCGGAACAAGCCGGTCCTCGGGTTCGGAGCGGCGAACACGCCGGCCGAGCCATGCCTGCCGGATCCGGCGGGTGTGCAGCCCGAGGACTTGCTGCATTTCGGATTGATCCCCGAATTCATCGGCCGGCTGCCGATTGTTTCGCGGCTCGAACCGCTGACGGAGGATGATTTGATGCGGGTGCTCACGGAACCGCGCAACGCGATCACCCGGCAGTACCGCAAGCTTCTCGCGATGGAAGGCGTCGAGCTGGAAATCACCCGGGACGGGCTGCGTGCCATGGCCGAGGAAGCCGTCAAACGCGGCACGGGAGCGCGGGCGCTGCGATCCATTTTCGAGCGTCTGATGCTCGACGTGATGTTCGAGGTGCCGGGACGCGAGGATATCCGCCAGGTGGTCATCAATGCCTCGACCGTCCGGGGCGAGCGCGCCGCCGTCCTGCGCAAAAAGAAGCGGGAGACGGTCAAGAAGCATGCTGCCTGATTGCCGCCTGACAAGGGTGTCTTCCGATAGCGATTCAGTAAAAACTCTACTGGACGTTCGGGACGCGAAGAGCAGGCTTACGGTTCACCTCCCTCACACACCAACTCCTATGAAACACACCAATTGCATTGTCACCTTTGTCGCCGCCCCGCTCGTCGCCCTCGCTCTCGCCTCGTGCGAAAAGTCGACGGATGCCAAAGTGAAGGACGCCTCCGATGCCACGAAGGACGCCGCGGTCGCGGCGGGTGAAGCGGCGCAGGCAGCGGGTCAGGACGCGATGACCAAGATCGAGGACGCCAGTGAGAAGGCCGGCACCGAGGTAAAGAGCGCCCTCGAAAAGGCGGGCGATGCCGCCTCGGACGCGGCCTCCAAGGCCAAGGACGCCACAAACGCCGCTCTCGAAAAGGCGGCCGAA
>CAZYHO010000376.1:0-5208 GCA_964647495.1 uncultured Akkermansia sp.
GTTCCGCAAAACGCTGCGCTTCCGCCTGAAGGCGGGACTCCAACCCAACGGTTTTCCGCACAGCTTGTGAGTTGGAGACCGGCAGCCAGCCGGAACCTCAGGCCAGACCGCCCATAGGCTCATAGGCCCATACGCCATATAGGCCGCATAGGCCGCATAAGCCCCATAGGCCCATAAAACCTCAGGCCAAACCGCGCAGCCAAGTGCGCAAAAACCATTCCCCTCGCCCTTCCCCGCGACTTTCCTGTCAGGTTTTCGCGGCGAGAACACGTATGTTCGATGATGAAGGCTCATCCCGGCCCGCCCTGCGGCCCCGACAGCGCCGCTTTCCGCGCCGCGCGGCCGGCCACTGACGGCGCGGTGGACGATCGCGACGCGCTGCGGAGCTACGTGGACGGCGGTTCAGCCGCCGCGTTTGCGACATTGACCGGGCGTTTCGCCGGCCTGGTCTACGGCGCGGCCCGGCGGCGCACCGGCCAGCACGAGCTGGCCGAAGAAGTGGCGCAAAATGTCTTCGTCATCCTTGCGCGCAAAGCACCCGCCTTGCTCCGGAAGCAAACGCCGCTGGCCGCCTGGCTGCACCGGGCCGCGGTGCTGGAGTCGTCCGAGGCGCTGCGCCGCGAATCCGTCCGTCATCGTGTGATGAAAGCATTCGCCACCCACCAGGAATTGGCCGCGCCCGCGGAAGCCGGCGCCGCGCTCGATTCGATCCTGCCCGATCTCGATGAAGCCCTCGACCGGTTGCCGCGCACGGACCGCGAATTGCTTCTCGCGCGGTATTACGAGGAGCGGTCGTATCGCGATCTCGCCGCCACCACCGGCCGCAGCGAGGCCGCCCTGATGCAGCAACACCACCGCGCGCTGGAAAAACTCAGCCGCCTCTTTCACCGGCGCGGTCATCGCGTGACGGCAACCGCCCTCGCGGCGGGATTGGGCGCTCCCGTCGCCAGCGCCGCTCCGGCCGGCCTGGCCGCCTCCTGCGCCGCGGGAGCAACGGCGTCGGCCGCCGCCACCATCAGCTCCGCCACGCTGTTCCAGCTCAGCCTCGCCATGCAAACAAAAACACAACTCGCGCTCGTGGCCGTCCTCGCCTGCCTCGCCACCGGCGCCGGCGCATTTTTCGCCGCCCGCAAGCATGGAGCGGCCTCCGCCGAAAGCCAGGCCGCCGCGACACAGCCCGCCGGCGGTTCCAGTCGCGACATCGATCACGCAGCCGCCGCCTCGGCCTCGTCTCCCTCGTCGCTCGCCCTCGTCCTTCCTGTCCCCACCGCGGCGGAGGTCTTGGCCGCCGAAGGTCGCGAGCGGCTCGAAAAACTCGCGCTCTGGCTGCCCGGCGCGTCCTCCCCGGAAATGAAAGACATGCTGGAAAGCCTCTCCGCACTGGAAGAAACCATGACGCAGCGCACGGAGAAAGAACTCATCCTCCTGCGCTGGGTGGAGGTGGACCGCGCCGCCGCCTTCGCCACTGCCAAAAAAATCGAGGGCAATACCTGGCTGGCTTGCGAAGCGCTCGGTCGTGTGCATCCGCGCGAAGCCTGGGATGAAGTGCCGCGCCTGGATCAATATGAGGCCGGTGCCGTGCTGCGAGGTATCGCGGATGCGGATCCTTCATTGGCTCGCGACTTGTTCGCAGCTTCCGACAAGAGCCGGTTCGGGCCGTTCGGCAGGCATCATGAGCAGATCGCCAACGGCCTGGCGAGAACCGACCCCCGGCAGGGATGGGAATACGCGGTGGCCCACGGCGTGTTTGGAATGGTCTCGGTGGGAGAATTCCTCCGGACCGATCCCGAGGCCGCCGTCGCGGTGGCGCTCGCACAGCCCGCTTCGGAGCTGCGGGCGCAGGCGATCTCCCGGTTGATGGAACAGCTTCACCGCGATCATCCCGAAAAAGCCGCCTCCCTGCTGGCCGATCTCCCGGAAGGTCGCGTGAAATGGGAAGTCCAGACGCGCCATATGCGATCCTTGGCGGACACCGATCCCGACGCCGCCCTGGCCATCGCGCGGCAGGCGGCGTCGCCGGTGGCCCGCGCCGCCATGATGCAGGAGCTGGCCGCTTCCTGGGCCGAACACAAACCGCAGGAAGCCTTGCGGTTGCTCCGGGAATTGGACTGGAATGACTCCGGCAATGAGTATCTCACACCGGAAGTCATCACCTCCGGCGCTCCGGAAAAATCCGCCGACGAATCGGCCGCCGCCATCGGGCCGTCCCGTTTTCTCGGTCAATTCAACGGCTCGAAAGCTGCCGGCGCGCTATCGCAACTCGCGAGTCACGGGCATCTCGAAGAGGCACTCGCCGTCGCCGAATCCGTGCCGTCCGGCCCGCAACGCGAGCGGGCACTGGGCGCGATCGCCGACGGCTGGCCCGCCGAGCGCGTGCATGAGTTGTCGGAGTGGCTCATGACGCAGGAAGCGCCGGTCGTCCGCGAAACGGGCGCGTTCAAGATCGTCCTCCATCTCCTGGGCGAGACGGACCCGGATTTCGACGCCGCCGCCCGCTGGGCCGCCACGCTGCCAGTGTCCGGCAACCCGGAAAGCTCCCTGCTCGTGGAGGTCGTGCAGGAATGGCGGAAGAAAGATCCCGCCGCCGCCAACACCGCGCTCGAAAAACTCGCCATGCCGGACGCGGTGCGCACGGTCCTGGAAAAACCCGCCGCCCCATGAAAATGCAGCCGCCACGCTCGATCCCTCCCCCGCTCCGGAACCTGGCGCTGTTCTCGGCGATCCTCCTCATCGCCGCCGCGGCGGTCGGGTGGTGGCTGGGGGGCGGAAAACCCGGCACGCCCACGGCATCAGCAGAAACTCCTTCACCACCTCCCGTGCCCACGCCTCCGCCTCCCGCGTTGGTTACCGCCCGTTCCAAACTCCCCGCCGCCGTGCGATCATGGCTGAACGAAATCGAACGGGAAACATCTCCGCTCGCCCGTGCCACGGCCGCCGCCCGGCTCGCCGCGCAACTGACACCCGACGAGTGGCCGGTGCTGCTGAGCCACGTGGGGCAATTTTCTCCCGGCGCGGTGAGAGCTGTGCTCGAAGCCGCCGTGGTGTGGCGCTGGGCCGAGGCCGATCCCGCTGCCGCCGCAGACTGGGGGCTGCAACATCACAGCGCGCTGGCCGCGGCCGCGACAGCCGTGTGGGTGAGGCAAGACGCGGCCACCGCCCAGGCGTGGTTCGAGGGCCTGACGCCGCAACAACGCCGGGCGGGCTATCTTCAAGTGGAATTCTATGCGGCGCTCGCCGGCCTCGATCCCGAGGCGTGTGTCGCGGTGATGCTGGCCCATCAACACGACCCGGGGTTCAACCTCGGCGGGGCCGAGCAGGCGATCGCCAAAGCCGATCCGGATCAGGCCCTGGCGTTGGCCGCAGAATTTACCGACAAAGGCAGGCGCGAGTCCCTGCGCAGGGCGGTCGCCGTGGAACTCGGCCGGCGCGATCCGTTTGCCGCCGTGGCCTGGGCCGAACAGCAGCCGGATGCGCATACGATGCTTCCCGCGGTTTTCCAACAATCGAGCCGGAAACCTCTCGCCGAAATGATCCCCGCCTTCGCCAGCTTGTCGCCCGAGCAGCAAAAGCATGTGGGCGAAAAATCCTGGGTGTGGTGGGAACGCGGCGATCCGTTTGCCACGCTGCAAGCCTTGCAGCACCCGCCGGACGGTCTCACCCCCGAGAGTTTCAGTTACCTGCTGGTCCGCACGGTCCAGGTGTTGATGCAGCATTACGATCCGGCGGATGGTGTCCGGCATTTGGCCACGGATTGGAGCGGCCACGCCGATACCTGGGTGGGATTGGCGGTGAGCGAATGGAGTTCCCGCAACCCGGATGCCGCCCGCGCCTGGATGGAGCAACTGCCCGCCGGAGCGATACAAGACAAGGCTCGGCGCGCTTACGAGAAGATCATGGAGTCCAAGACGCAGGAGGTCACAATGAGCGATCCGGTCGAGCGCCTCGCGAAGAGCCTCGCGCGGATGCAGACGCCGCTCTACGGCGCCGGATTGCTGAACCCGCTCGACGAAACCGGACGCCACCGGCTGTGGCAGCAGATTTCCACCCTGCCGGAAGACCAGCGAACCCGCGCGCAGGCGAATTTCATCACGCTCCAGGCCGGAAATGACCCCGCCAAAGCCGCGGCCTGGCTCGCCGGCCAACCGGAAGCCCCGCAGTCCGCCGCCCTCGCCAGCCGCCTCGCCGCCCACTGGGCGCTCGACGACGCGCCCGCCGCCGCCCGTTGGGTGGTATCCCTCCCGGAAGGCAGCCCCAAGACCTGGGCGCTCTGGAACCTCGCCCGCCAATGGCTCCGCGTCGACCCCGCCGCCGCACGCCGCTGGGCCGCACACCAACCCGCCGCCGCCCGCGCCATCGCGGAAAGCGCATTCATCGATCAACGCCCCACGAAACCGTGACCGTTGGCCCGCATGGCTGAAAAAAGGCGCGCCCGCTCAACAACCCACTCTGGGCTTGCCCATGATCGGCGCACGAAAGAAGGGAAAGTTCATCGTTGTGAACTCCCGCCGCATGGCTTACACGACAGCGACGATGTCCCCAGAAACCTGATATGGCCGCCGATCTCAGCCCCGAATACATCGCCGTCCTGCGCCGCATGACCGGAGAGCAGAAGCTCCGCGCCGCCTTCCGGTTGTATTGGGGCGCCCGGAAAATCAAAGCCGCACGCCTGCGCCAGCAGCATCCCGACTGGACCGAGGAACAAATCCAACAGCGTGTGAAGGAAATTTTCATGCATGCAGTCACCTGAGCCATACCTCGGCTTCACGCGCACGTTCGACGAACTGGGCATCCGTTACATGGTCAGTGGAAGCATCGCCGCCATTTTCTACGGCGAACCACGCCTCACCAATGACGTGGATATCGTGGTGTTCCTGAGCCGCGAAGACGCGCAGAGGCTTCCGGACGCCTTTTCCCCCGAGGCATTTTACTGCCCGCCCTGGGAGGTGATCGAAGCCGAGCGCCGCCGCGATCAACGCGGCCACTTCAACCTCATCCACCTGGATACCGGCTTCAAAGCCGACATCTACCTGACGGGACGGGACGACCTTCACGCCTGGGGCATGGCCCATGCTGTGGCATCGGAAATCGACGGCACGAAGGTGGTCTTCGCCCCGCCGGAATATGTCATCATCCGAAAACTCCAGTTTTTCCGCGAAGGCGGCGCCACCAAACACCTCCGCGATATAAGCCGCATGCTCACCGGCCTCG
>CAZYHO010000377.1:0-5177 GCA_964647495.1 uncultured Akkermansia sp.
AGGCGACGCGGAGGCGCGCGAAGAATGTGGCGGGCGCGTCCTCGCTGTCCGGGTTGAGGATGAGGACACGGCAGCCGGCGGAGTCGATGACTTCGTGCCCGGAGGCCTCGACATCTTTCCACGACTCGAGGTCGGTCGACACTTGCGGCGTCATTTCGAGGGCGGCGTTGCCGGAGACGGGGGCGACCGCGGCGAGCGGATTGAAGCGGGCGACGAGCGCGAGGCGCGGCGGCTGGCCCGGGCTGTGCGCGACATCGAAATCGACCTGCGGTGTGGAGCGGGCATCGAGAGGCGAGGAGCCGAACGCCCATTCGGCATAGGCGTCGAAGCCATCGCCGTCCTCGTCCGCGGCCGGCGAAACCGGGCCGCCGAACCAGCGGGCCGACCATGCCTCGAACGATTCGGCATCGCCGTCGGGTACGAACTTGAAGTCGGCGTCCGGCAGGATCAGACCGGGAAAGGCAACGGCACGGGCGGAGACGACATCGAACGCGGACCAGGCGACGGTGACCCACTCGGCGGCGGGCACGTCGCGGCGGGCGATGCGCGGCGCGGAAGCGGGGAACGGGAGCGCGGAGAGATCGAGCTTGTCGACACCATAATAACCCGCATTCCACCAAGCCTCGCGGGCCGGCGCGTCGAGAATCACGGAGCTTGCGCTCCAGTAGCTGGCGGGGAGGTCGAAAGTGGCGCGGGCTGGAGCGGCCGGGAGTTGGTGGGCCGCGATGACATCGACCGAGGGACCGCCTGAGACAAAAACAAAACCGCTTTCCGCGTGCAGGCCCGGATAACTTGTGGCGACGGACAGCGGATCGAGCAGCGCGAGTTTTCCGGTCGCTTCATTCCAGGAAATGACGTGGAGGGAAGCGCCGGCCGGACTGCCGGCGGTCCAGTCCACGCGGGGCTGGCTCACGATGAGATGCCGGCCGACAGCGGCGGCTTGGGAATAGGCGCTGTGTTCGGCGCGGATCCCGTCGAGGAGGAATGCCTGGGAGCCATCGTAGGCGAGGGCCTCGGCGATGGCGTGCTGTGTCCAGGTCCGTGATCCGCTGGCGTCGTCCACGATTTCCGGGCGGGTGGTGAAGAGGATCAGCCCGCCGGCGCCGGTGCGATACAGACCTTGCACGGCGCCCGGCACGCTGGCGGCCGGAGTGCGGACGGGATGCGCGGGATCGGCCAGCGAGATTTCGTGAGCCCATGACTGCTCGCTCCACACGGTGTCCGTGTAGTTCCATGTGGTCCACGAGACAAGCAACCGGTCGGGCGCGGAGACGAAGGCGCGTCCGCCGGCGGAAACAAGGGCGTCATCCGGAATCACAGGCTCGCGCACGAGCACGCGAGGCTCCGCAGGATTCGCGACATCCACCACCACATAGTCGGTCGCGGAGCTGCCGCCCCACCAGGGCAAGGCGATGTCCGCAACCGCGCCCCACAGGCCGATGCCGATGCCGCAGTTGAAGCAGCGGCCCCAGTAGCCGCCGGTCATTTCGGCCGGATACCAAAGCAGGCGGCCGTCCGCCAGCCAGTGGCCGCGCAGCTTCCCGGCGCCCCAACTCCAGCCGGCGTCCGGTTTTTCGCTGGTCGTTCGGCCCGTGACTTTCGGGGCCGACGGGTCACTGAGGTCGATGGCCAGCACGCTCAAGGTGCTGGCGAATTCCCAGGCGGGTGTCAATGGCGTGGAGGGATCCGGCTTGACCTCGCGCTGGTAGTTCATTTGCAGGAGGACGGCCGCTGTGGCGCCGCGGTGTTCGAGACCGATGACGGCGCCGGGCTGGCCGAGGTCAAGCTCGGCGACCGGCGAGTCGGGATCCGTTTTCGTGGTGAGGCGCAACCGGGCGTTGCGTGGCGAGGCGGAGGCGTCCCATTGGTAGGTGTCGCCGTTTTCCGCCTGGGCCAGGATTTCGTCGAGCGGCAGCAGTGCGTCGATCGGCCAGGCGATACCGAGATGGCTCAGCGGGCGCGGGTGGTCGCGGTCGGCCACATCGACGACGATCAATTCGGTGCCGCTGATGGAGACGAGGACATCGCCGAGCAGGCGAGCGCGCCGCGCGTTGAATTGGTGGGCGACGAACCCGCGAGCGCTCAGGCTGTCGGCGGTGACATCGACCAACTGCATGCCCTGGCGATAGCCTTGTCCGGCGCCCCAGGAGGCGAGGGGAAAGACCATGAGGCCGGCGTCACGGAAGAATCCGATGGCCTTGTCATCGTAGTTTCCCTCGCTCCATGATCCGTGGTTGGCGTCACCGAAGCGGACTCTGGCCTGAAGCGCGGGATTGGCGGGATCGGCCACGTCGAAGAGCGAAACCGCGACGCGGAAATCCTCGACGCCGAGCGAAAGCAGCCGCGTGCCGTCGGCGAAGGCCTCCAGATACGTCGAAAATCCCGGCACCTCCAGCTCGCCCAGCAGCCGCAGGTCGCGCGGATCGCTCTGATCGATGCAGAAAAGCGGATCGATCTGGCGGAATGTCACGACGTGCACGCGATCGCCGTCAAACCGCGTGCCGAAAAGGCGTTCGCCGCGCCCGACGACCAGCGTGTCCAGCGGGCGAGGCAGCCCCGGCTGCATGCCGAGAAGCGCGAGCTGGACGTCCCAAGTTTCGACGGAGGCGCCGTCGGCCTGGGTGACGGTGGTGAGCACGCCGGCATCCGGGTTGTAGGAGAGGTGGAATTTGCTCTGCAAGTGGCCGCCCAGGGGAAATGTCGCGCCCACGCTCAGCGGCTGATCGGGTGAGCGGAGGTCGATCGCATGCACGACCGAACTGTAGCGATTGCTCTGTGTCCACGAGTCTGTCGCGACGAAGAGAAATTCGGCGGTGGCGTGGATGACGGTATTCCAGCTCCATGCGCCGTCGGGATTCGGCAGATCCAGTGATCCTCGAATGACCGGCTTGTCCGGATCGGCCACATCCACGGCGGACAGGCGGGTTCTCGGCCGGTAAATGACCTGCCCGCTGGCGGGATCGGTCGTGGGTTCGGACTGCTGGGTGACGACGCACAGCAACGATCCGATCAGCCTGCTTTCGACGAAGCGGCCATCCACGGGGAGCCGCGCCACGTCATCCAGCGTGGTTCCGCGGTGCCGCACGACGCGCACTTCGGAGTTTTCGGCGCCGGAGGAGAAATCGTAGCGCGTGACCAGCAGGGCGACGTGCTCGGCGCCGATCAGGTACATGTCTTCGCCGACAGCGGGGAGGCGCAGGCCGGCCACGCGTTTCGGCGCGGCGGCGTCGGCGAGATCGAAGATTTGCAGGCCGCGCAGGGTGTTGAAGTAATAGAGCGTGCGGTCGCGCCATTTCCAGATGTCGGATTCCTCGACGGCCGTGGCGTTCGGGGCGGATTCGGCGTCGCCGGCGGCATCGGCGGTGGCGAAGGTGTCGGTACGGCCGGGGCCTGGCTGGTTTCCTGTGGAGGGCTGGGAGAAGGTGGTTTCGCCCTGATAGAAGGTGTACGGAAATGGATCCGTGGCACTCGTCTCGATGAGGATGTTCTCCAGCGCCACACCGTGAGGCAGGCGCAATTTCAGCGTGCCGGCGGGTCCGGGAAGATGCGTGACGCCGACGAGCTGCCAGGCGTCGCCCGCGGAGGCGCGCGTCTGGACGCGCACGCGGCGTGTGCCATCGGCGACGCGCAGGACGACGGCGCGGTCGGGGCCGGCTTCCCACGCGGCCTGGTGGAAAGTGGCGGTGGCGGCGCTTCGAGGAGTCGATCCCCAGAGTGCGATCACTCCCAGAAGCCCCCACAGTGGACGGAGTGTTTTCATGGCGTGAAGACGATAAGGGGTTTGAGCGGGCGGCACGCGGCCTGACGAATCCGGGAGCCGGATTCACCAAGTGCCGCGGTTCCTGCGATCAGGGCGGTGTCCGGGCTCATTGTGGGCCGTGGTGGGCGCGCGGTCAAGCGGTACGGTGGAGCGCGATCGGGCGGTCGGGCGGAGAGCGGGTGCGGCCGGGTTGCATTCGGGGGATTGAGGTGTAGGGGGCCGGATGGCTGATCGGGATGCGGCGCCGACCGCCGCCGAATTGTTTCACTATTGTCCGCACTGCGGGTCAAAGGGCGGGGACGAGCGGCCGGCGCGCGGGCGTCCGTTTTGCTGCGAGGCCTGCGGGTTCACCTACTATTTCAATACCGCGAGCGCGGTGGCAGTGATCATCGAGGACGCGGCGAGACAGGTGCTTTTTATCCGCCGGGGACGCGAACCGGCCAAGGGGATGCTCGCCATGGCCGGTGGCTTCACCGATCCGGGCGAAACCGGCGAGGAGGCAACACGCCGGGAAATCCGCGAGGAACTCGGGCTCGAACTGGGAGATCTGATCTATCTCGGCACCTGGCCAAACTGGTACCAGGCCGGTGGATTCGTGGTGCCCGTTCTCGATATCTTCTACCGCGCCGGTCTCGCCTCCACCACCATGACCGTGGACGTCGATGAGGTGGAGGGCGTCGAGTGGCTCGATCCGCGCCTGGTCAGCCCGGAGTCCATCGCGTTTCCGTCCATGAGGAATGCGCTGGCCGCGTACCTGAGGGTGTGCCGGGACTGAGAGGATCAGGTTCCGACAGCCGTTTCCAGCGGCTCCACGCGCAGGGCGACGCGCAGATCTTCGCGCTGTGCGGCCGCGGCCATCAGGTTGCGCAAGGCCTTTACCGTGTGCCCGTGGCGGCCGACCAGGGCGTTCACGTCCTCGGGGTGGAGCCGGAGGTCAAAGACCAGGCGATTTCCCTCCCGTGACTGGGTGATCGACACATGGTCGCGGTGCGCAATCAGCGAACCGACCACGAACTCGAGGCATTCGCGCAAGGCCAGAGGGACATCCATGCGTTAATCCTCGCCGATTTCACCCGGTCGTCCAGCTCAGGACGCGCGCTTCGCGTTGCGAATGAACGAGGCCACCGTTTCCGATGCCTTCGCCCCTTTGCTCGTCCAGGCGGTCACCTTGTCCAGGTCCAGTTGCACGTTGTTCGCTTTCTTCTTCGGGTCGTAAACGCCGACCTGGTCCAGAAAACGGCCGTCCCGGCGCACACGGGAGTCCGTGACGACGATGCGGTAATACGGATTGTTCTTGCTGCCTTCGCGGCGAAGTCTGATGACGACTGACATAAATCGGATGGAATAGGGCCGGACGAAACGGATGGTCAGCATAACCGCTTTGCGCCGGACGCAAGGCGAAAAAGTCGCCGACTGC
>CAZYHO010000378.1:0-5175 GCA_964647495.1 uncultured Akkermansia sp.
ACCGTCCCCGCCACATGCGCCAGTTCCCCCTTGATGGCCTGCCCCTGCGACTTCAGCATGAACACGGCCAGTATGGCCACTGTGGCCGCCGCCACAGTGCCACACAGGTACGTCAGCTTTCGGATCGTTTTTTTCCGAAATCGTCGAGAATGGGCGGATGAAACTCAGGGAAACCAGGCTGGGACGAGGGCGGCGGCCGGCCTCCAGGTGGTCGGCCGCCTTTGGCGGAGCAGTCGGCGGGGCTGTTCTGTTGCTGGCGATGGGTGGGGCGGGGGAGCCGGAAAGGGCGCCGGAACCCGGGGGTGCGGTGACGGTGTGGCGGCACGAGGAGTGGGTGGCCGGTTTGCGCCACCGCGGCCTGGATGTCCGGGATGCGCTGGCCGTGTTTGGCGCGGTATTCGAGCGGCTGCCGGACGCGGCGCGGGTTGGACCGACGGAGAATTATTACTACTGGCAGATGACCGCGGACGGCCGGTGGCTGCACGGGAATATTCGCCTGGCGGTCGGCGGCTTCGAGCGTGGCGAACTCGAATTCGCCTACGGCGAACCGCGCGATTCGCCGGCGGAGGCGGAGGGCGAGGGCCGTTTTGTCGTGAGCCGGACATTGACGGCCGCCGACGGGGTCGAGGTCGAGGCGCCCGAACAGTTTTCCGTGAGGGTGACGCATCGGGGGAAATCCGTCGTCTTCTCGCTGAACCGGCTGGCGCAGGAATTGCCGCCGGATTTCCGCCTCGCGCCAGGGGAACGCTTTTTGCAGCGCACCGAGGACGAAAGTGGCCTTCGGTTTTACCTGCTCTACAATGGGGCGGCCCGGCACTTCTCCTGGGTGCTCGACGAAACCGGACCGGTCGCGGAGCATTTCCACCGGTTGTCGGAGGATGTGGTGATCGGGAGGCGCACCGGTTTCGTGTTCTGGGAGCAGGAATTGTCGGGCGGTCGCAAGGTGCTCGCCTCCGTCCAGCGGGCGTCCCTCAGCCGCAATGATTACCACGACGGCCCCTTCGACCAGCTCGCTGACAACTTCGTGCGCGGCGATGGGCTGCGGCCGTTCATCGAAGAAGCGATGCCATGGCTGCGCGGCCGCATCGATCCCTGGGGCCGCTTCCTGGACACCCCGGCGCCGCGCCGTGTGGCGCTCGCCGTTCACGGCACTCACGATCGGCCTGAGGACGCGCTCGCCCTCGTCGCCGCGGCCAAACGGGATCCGGATCCGCTCGCTTTCCTCGCCCGTGGCGGACGGCCTGCCGAAGTGCGCGAGTAATCATCCTGTCCGGCCCTGGCTCAAGGCTGACCGGATCATCATGAGTTCGCCGATGTTCTCCATCGTGAGCAGCCCGACCAGCCGGCTGTCCGCGTAAACCGGCGCCGCCGAGGCCCCGCCTTCCCGCAGGCGCGGCAGCACGTCCTCCAGCCGCTCATCCGCCTGCACGCCCGGCACGTCCCGGACCATGGCGTCGACCACCCGTCCCTCCAGGCCGTGCGCCGCCAGCCCGCGCATCAGCCCGGCCCGCGTCAAGACGCCGGCCACGCGGCCGTCGTCGCCGCTTTCCAACACGGGAAAGTCCTGCTGCGAACCCCGCAGAACGAGGGTCGATGCCTCGCGCAGACTGTCGAAGATCGTCAGCGTCCGGTAATCGGTGATCATGGCCTGGCGCACGATCACGTCGGCGAGCACACTGCGCGCCTCGCTCGCACCGACCTCCGCCTGCGCGCCCATCCACACGAAAAACGCAATCAGGAAAAGCATCGGCGCCTTGGCGAAAAAGGCGACAATCACGAAAACCACCGCCATCGCCTGCCCGACGAGCGCGGCGATCCTGGTCGCCCGCGAATGACCCATGCCCAAGGCCAGCAGCCCGCGCAGGACGCGCCCGCCGTCCATCGGAAACGCCGGCAGCATGTTGAACAGAACCAGCCCGATGTTGATCACGAACAGCCGCTGCAGGAACGCGCCACGCATCACGTCGATCTCCTCCATCGGCTGAAATCCGCCGGTCGCCAGAATGAGCGCGCCAAGTACCGCCGCGATGACCACGTTCACCGCAGGGCCGGCCAGCGCCACCACGATCTCCTGCGCCGGCTTGTCCGGCATCTTCTCGAGCCGCGCCAGCCCGCCGATCGGCAACAGCGTGATGTCGTGCGTCCGGATGCCGTACCCGCGCGCCGTCAGCGCATGACCGTACTCGTGCAGCAATACACATCCGAAAATGGACACCCACAGCGCCGTCGCCTCCAGCGCCGCCGCCGGCCCCCGCGTCACCCACGCCGATCCCCAGATCACGGCCAGCAGAATCAGGAACGTGACGTGCAGATAGACGTCGATGCCGACAAATCGGCCGAGTTTGATGCTCCATTTCATGGCGGCAGGTGGGTGTTCGGAGATTTCGGCGGATCAGCCCCGAGCCCCGCACCATCAGCCAGCCATCGCCCGCTTCCACCGGAAACCTTCTACCTCCCCGAACACAAACACTGCTCGCCCGAACAGCCCCGCCATAGCGCCAACCATAGGGTGACACACGAACTGTGGGCAGCGCCCCGCATAGGGTGACAGTCGAATTATGGAAGATCGGCGATATTCTGGTTCTGTCGGTATTCAGGAATTCCGAATGATTTTGGACAGGGCGACAGACGAACTATCGACGATGGCCATAGAGGGACAGGCAAACTATGGGAAGTTTGGGAATTTCCGAGAAAGTCGATATTCAAGTTTGCTTGAATTGTGGAGATGCCTTTCGGTTCCGGTGCGGGGCATTGCGGCTGGCGGCTGGCGGTCGCTGGCGGGTTCGTGGGCTGAGGGGTTTTTCGGCATCCGCTTGTTCGGTGGGGGATGCGTGGTAGAGGGGGAGCGGTCGCCCCATGAGTCCCACTCCCATTGAGATCCTGGCGTCGGTGCTTTTTGCGCTGGCAGTGCTTCACACTTTCATGGTGAAGCGATTTTCGCACTGGGCTCACCGGTTTCCGAAAGGGTCCGTGCGGGAAACCGGGATGCATTTCCTGGCGGAGACGGAGATTGTGTTCGGTGTCTGGGCGGCGGCGCTGTTTGTGGTGGTGGCGGCGGTGCAGGGATCGGTCAAGGAGGCGATCCACTACATCGAGGGCCTGAATTTCAACGAACCGAAGTTTGTATTCGTGGTCATGGTGGTGGCGGCGACGCGGCCGGTGGTGCGGCTGGCGGAGCGGGTGATACTGGTTGCGGCGCGGATGCTTCCCGGGCCGGAGGCCCTGTCGTTTTACATTGCCGCGCTGGCCGTCGGCCCGCTGCTCGGGTCGCTGATCACGGAGCCGGCCGCGATGACCTTGCTGGCGCTCGTGCTCAAGCGCCGGTACTTCGACCAGGCCATCAGCACGCGCCTCGCGTATGCGACCCTCGGCCTGTTGTTCGTGAATGTGTCCATTGGCGGCACGCTGACGCATTTCGCCGCGCCGCCCGTGCTGATGGTCGCCGGCACATGGGATTGGGACACGCTGTTCATGCTCCAGACGTTCGGATGGCGCGCGGCCGCGAGTTGTCTTGTCTCCACGCTTGTGGTCGCCGCGATTTTCTTCAGGGAATTGGCAGGCCTCAAGCCTGTTCATGCGCACTCCAGCCGGGTGCCCGTGCTGCTTACCGTGATTCACCTCGGGTTTCTGTTTCTGGTCGTCGTGTTCGGTCACTACCCGGATATCATTTTCGGTGTGCTCATGATGTTTCTGGGCCTGGTTGTGGCGACCAGCGCACATCAGGACCAGCTCAAGCTCCGCGAGGGATTGCTCGTGGGGTTTTTCCTTTCCGGCCTGGTCGTGCTCGGCTCCCTCCAGTCGTGGTGGCTCAAACCGCTCATCGGCGGGCTCGACGGTTCCCGCCTTTTTTTTGGCGCCACCGCGCTGACCGCCATCACCGACAACGCCGCCCTCACTTACCTCGGTTCGCTCGTGCCCGGAATCAGCGATGATCTCAAGTACGCCCTGATAGCCGGCGCTGTCAGCGGCGGCGGCCTGACGGTCATCGCGAACGCCCCGAACCCGGCCGGCGTCGGCATCCTTCAATCCGCCAGAGCTTTTGGCTCCGAGGGCATCAGTCCGCTCGGGCTTTTGCTCGGCGCCCTCATGCCGACCGTCGTCGCCATCGGCTTTTTCTGGTTCCTTCGTTAGGGGAGCCGCCGTCCGCCGCGCCGCTCGATTGTGCTTGAGCGAACCGCCCTCGCCGCGCAGGGTGTCTGCCTCTCCGGTATTCTATCGACAAACCCCGACCAAGACCATGACAGCGCACCGCCAACCCCGCACCTCCCGTCGACGTTTTCTGAAGACCGCCGCCCTCGGCGCCGCCGCGGTCCCCTGGTCTCCCCGCCTCCGCGCCGAAGGCGCCAACACGGATGTGCGCGTGGCCGTCATCGGCACCGGCGGCCAGGGGAGCGGACACGTCGGCCGCCTGATCGATGACACCAAGGGATGCCGGTTTGTGGCGGCCTGCGACGCCGACTACAAGGCCTCGGATAAAAACAGGACGAACGCCGCCGCCAAGGGGCTCAACGTCCAGACCTACGTCGATTACCGCAAACTCCTCGAAAACAAGGACATCGACGCGGTCATCATCGCCACGCCGAACCACACGCATTCACTCATCGGTGTGGCCGCGCTCCAGGCCGGCAAACATGTGTACGTCGAGAAGCCGGTCTCGCACAACATCTGGGAGGGCCGGCAGCTCGCGCTCGCGGCGGCGAAATATCCCAACCTCATCGCCATGCACGGCATGCAGCGCCGTTCCGCCAAGGGGTGGGATCAGGTCGAGGAGTTCATCAAGGATCCGAACGGCCCGCTGGGCAAGCTCGTCCTCAGCCGCGGCCTTTGCTACAAGAAGCGCGACAACATCGGCAAGGTGGACGGCCCGCAGCCGGTGCCACCCAGTGTCGACTACAACTTGTGGAGCGGACCGCGCGAGATGCTGCCCATCATGCGCAAGAATTTCCATTACGATTGGCATTGGCAGTGGCCCTATGGCAACGGGGACATCGGAAACCAGGGGCCGCACCAGCTCGACGTCGCCCGCTGGGTGCTCGGAGATCCTGAGGAGCTGCCGACCGAGGTGCTCTGTGTCGGCGGGCGTTTCGGTTACGAGGATGATGCCACCACCGCCAACACCCAGATTGCCTTCTTCAATTACGCTCCGGTGCCCATGATCTTCGAGGTGCGCGGCCT
>CAZYHO010000379.1:0-5142 GCA_964647495.1 uncultured Akkermansia sp.
TGAGCTGTCGCGCCGCGTTCGGGCGGCGCGCGGCGGGCGCGGTCGAGGCCGCGCGGATGCTCGGCGCCGGCCCTCGCCGCGTGTTCTGGCGGATCGCCTTGCCGATGGCGCGCCCCGCGCTGGCGGCCGGCAGCGGCCTGGCCGCCCTGGAGGCGCTGAACGACGTGGGGGTGGTCACCGCCTTCGGGTTGTCCACGCTGACGCCCGGCATTTTTCGCGTCTGGGGAGAAGGGCATCCGGGAGTCGCCATGCGGCTGGCGCTCCTGCTCCTCCTGGTGGCGGTCGCCGGCGGGGTGGTGGAGCGGGTGCTGCGCGGGCGGCGCCGGTTCGATGAGGAAGCCATCGGGGAAATCGTTCGCCGCCCGCTGAGCCGGCTCGGGACCCTGCGTGCCTGGGCCATCTGCGGTCTGCCGTTTGCCCTCGGATTCGCCCTGCCGGCCAGCCGGCTCCTCCGTTGGGCGGTGGCGAGTCGGGACCGCACCGAATGGGATACGTTTGCCCGGGCCGCCCTGCACTCGCTGACGGTCGCCGCCTCGGCCGTCGCGCTCATTCTTCTGGCCACGCTGCTTGTGCTCGGCGCCAGACGCGCCTGGCATGCGCCTTCACTGGCCGTCGCCCAGCGCCTGGCCGGCCTCGGGTATGCGGCTCCCGCGGCGCTGATCGCGGTGGGGGTTGCGGCGATCGTGTCCGAACTCGCCCGGACAGCCCCGGCGCTGGCGCTCAGCACTTCGGCCTTCGGTGTCGTTCTGGCGGCAACGGTCCGGTATCTCGCCGTCGCGCTGCATCCGGTGGCCGCCGGCTGGAAACGCATCCCCCCGAACCTGCACGAAGCGGCCCGCACCCTGGGCGCCGGTCCGCTGCGCGCCCTCAGGACAGTCGATTTTCCCCTTCTCAGGCCGGCCATTCTCGCGGCCGCGACGCTGGTTTTTCTCGATGTCTTCAAAGAATTGCCGATGACATTGGTGCTCCGGCCGTTCGATTTCGAGACGCTGGCGACCCTGATCTTCCGGCTCGCCGACGAGGCCCGGATTCCCGAAGCTGCCATTCCGTCGCTCTGCCTCGTGCTCGGCAGCCTGCCCGTCCTGCTGCCCCTCAATTTCCTCCTGCGCCACGCCACCCGCTGATCGCCCGATGTCCGTTCTCGTCCTGGATCGAATCACAAAGTCCTATCCGCGCGGAGAACGCCCGGCCGTGCACGCCGTCTCGCTGAGCGTCGAACCGGGCGAACTCATCGCGCTCGTCGGCGAAAGCGGCAGCGGCAAAACCACCCTGCTCCGGCTCATCGCCGGCCTCGAGCAGCCGGACGCAGGCACGATCAAACTCGATGGACGCGTGCTCGCCTGCCCGACCGCCAGCGAGCCGCCCGAGCGCCGCGGGCTCGGCCTCGTCTTCCAGCACCACGCCCTCTTTCCCCACCTCACGGTCGCCGAAAACATCGCCTTCGGCCTGCACCGCCACCCACGCCACTCGCGGGCCGCCGTCGTCGCCGGCCTGCTCGACCTCGTGAACCTCGCCGGTTACGAGCGGCGCTTCCCCCACGAACTCTCCGGCGGCGAACGCCAGCGCGTCGCCCTCGCCCGCTCGCTCGCCCCGGCCCCGCGCGCCCTCCTGCTCGACGAACCGTTCAGCAGCCTCGACGCCCGCCTCCGCCAGGAAGTCCGCGACGAAACCCGCGCCATCCTCCGCCGCCACGGCGCCACAGCCCTCTTCGTCACGCACGATGTCGACGACGCCCTCTCCATCGCCGATCGCATCGTCCTGCTGCACCAGGGATCGGTCCAGCAAATCGGTCTGCCTCGGGAGCTTTACGCCACCCCGGTCAACGACTATGTCGCCCGGTTTTTCGGCCCCTGCTCGCCGTGGCCGGATGCGCAGCGGCCGTGGCGCCGCCCGGAAGAACTCACCCTCCATCCCGATGGCCCCGGCTTTCCCGGAACCGTCGAGCAGGTCGCCTTCCACGGCAGCCGCTGGGATGTGCGCGTCCGCTGCCGCTGGCCCGACGGAACGGATTCACCGGTCACCGTCCGGCATCACGGTCCCTGCTTGCCGCCCCCTCCCGGCGCCTCATGCGTGGTCCGGGCGATCCTGACACTTGATCAAGATTGCCATTGGCGAAAATCCTGACAAGGGTGTACCATCAACGAACCAGTCACTGCGCACATGAACACATCCCCGAAAACTTCGCGACGGGACTTTCTCAAGTCCGCTTCCATCACTTCGGCAGTCTTTGGGGCTCCTCTCGCCCAGCTCACCGCTGCGGAAACCCGCGCCGCCGGTGAAAACCAGGGCCGCCCGCGCAACATCATCTTCATGGTCAGCGATGGCATGAACCACGGCGCGCTTTCACTCGCCCAGCACTTCCTCGCGCGCCACTCAAACCGGGATACCCACTGGACCCGCCTCTATCGTGAGCGCCCGGCCGTCCGCTGCCTGGTCGAAACTTTCTCCTCGAACAGTCTCGTCACCGACTCCGCGGCGGCCGCCAGCGCCTGGGGCGGAGGGCATCGCGTCCACAATGGCAGACTGAACGTCGCCGATGACGGGCGGGAACACACGACACTGCAAACAAAACTCAAGCAGGCCAAAATCCTCACAGGGTTGGTCAGCACGGCGACCATCACACATGCGACTCCCGCCGGTTTCGCCGTGAACGTGAAAGCCCGCGGCGACGAAGAAATCATCGCGCGCCAATACGCCGAGCGCGAGGTTCCCGTGCTCCTGGGTGGCGGGCAGAAATTCTTCAACGATTCACTGCGCGAAACATTCAAGTCGAAAGGCTATGACATGATGCTTACCCGCGCCGACCTCCAGGCAGCCGTCCCGGATGCCGCCCGCCCGGCGCTCGGCATTTTCACCGACGGCTACATTCCCTATTCCATCGACTGGCAGGCCGACGAGGGCCTCCAGAAAAAAGTGCCGCCGCTTGCCGAAATGGCGCGATTTGCCGTCAAGCGGCTTTCCGCGCTGCCGAACGACGGATGGTTCCTCATGGTCGAAGGAGCGCGCATCGACCACTGCGGCCACGCCAACGACGCGGCCGGCAGCATCCACGAACAGCTCGCATTCGACGAGGCCGTGGGCGCCATGGTCGAGTACGCCTCCGGCCGAAATGACACGCTGGTCATCCTGACCACCGATCACGGTTGCGGCGGTCTGCAACTCAATGGCGTGGCCGCCAAAGGAACTTCAGGCCTCTACGGCGGCACCAACAATTCCTTCGATCACTTGACGCCGTTCCGGTCGTCCCTCGAAGCCATGAACAGAAAGGCGGGCGGCCTCAGCGGTCCTCCTCTGCGCGACTTCATCAAGGAGCAGACCGGCCTGGAACTCAACGAGAACGAAGTCAAGGCGGCCAAGGGCATGAAAAGCCTCGAACTCGGCAAAATTTTTGCCGCGTACCATGGGATTTCATGGACCAGCGGCAACCACACCGGCGATCTCGTGGAATTCTGCGCGCTGGGGCCTGGCAGTCATCTGTTCCCGGCTTTCCTCAGGAACTACGAAATCCATTCGCACGTGCTGCGCGCGTACGGCCTGGCCTGATCGGCCGAACCCGCTCCACCCGCGCGCCCGACGATCGAATGACCGGCAAGCCCCGGCGCGCGCGGCGTGCCGAATCAGAGCCCATTCGCCCCACGTGCCTTCGGGTCCCCGAAGGGCATCCCGCCAATCCACGTTTCCATTGACCGCCACTGCACACTCAGAGCGCCCCATGTCCTCCGCTTCCCTCGACCGCACCCTCGATCTCGACCCCACCACCCGGACATTCCCGCCTTTCAGCCTGACGCGGCTGCTCGGCACCGTGTTCGCCCCGACAGAAGGATGCCGCGTGTGCACCCTCATCGACCTGGAAAACCCGGCGGAGGAAATACGGGACTTCGCGTTCCTGAGCCGGCCGGAATACGCGATCCAGCGCCAGGCGCACGACGTGTTTTATCAGGGGCTGTTGCGCGGCGGCATGGAGGCGCTCGGCCTCAGCGGCGGCGGGCTCTTCGCCTACACGATGACCCACGGATCGAACCTCGACCTCGAGGACGACGCGTGGACGCCGGACGGCGCCAAGGTCAGCCTGGAGCAGGACGTCTATCCGCACCACGACCTGATCCTGTGCATCAGCACGTTTTCGGCCACGGCTCCGCTTACCGCCATGGCCCGGAAATACCTCTTCCGCGGCGCGACCATGCACGGCCTGAACCCGGTCATTCTGCGCACCGGACTCGCCGTCGATTACAACCAGGTCAGCCGCGACGCCGAAAAACTGCGCCTCGCCATCACCCGCGCCGACGAAATCGCCATCGATTTCGAACTCGAGCACGGCGAAATCCTCACATCCAGTCTCCGGCTCGACGCCCAGGAGGCCCAAAAATCCCACGGCCTCTGCCTCGGCCGCGATCCCGATATCGCCAACCTGCCCGCTGGCGAAGTCTACTTCGTGCCGGCTGGCGCCGAAGGCAGCTTCCCGATGAAATATGCCGACGGCACCCTGGGCCGCCTCACCGTCACGGGCGGCCGCATCGTCAAGAGCGAACTCCTCGCCGGTGACTCCGCCACCATCGACGATCACAACGCCCGGCTCGCGGACGACCCGATGACCGGCGTGCTCGGCGAACTCGGCTTCGGCACCCAGGTGCTCCCGGTTTCCGGCGCCGACATCCAGGACGAGAAAGTGCTCGGCACCTGCCACCTCGCCACCGGGCGCGACGACCACCTGGGTGGCCACATCACGCCGGATCTCTTCAAGCATCACCGCAACGCCACCCACGACGATATCCTCTTCGCCCCCCACAAAACACCCAACTTCAACCTCAAGCAGGTCCGCATGAAACGCGGCAACCAGCACGAAATCCTCATCGAGGATTTCAAGCCCGCCGCCTACCTGCTTCAGGCACTGGCCTGACCGCGGCCCCGCCGATCAGCCGGACCAGTCGGACCAGTCGGACCACCCGACTCAAAGCTTCTTGATCATGACCTTTGAGTTGCGGCCGCTTGCCTTGAGTTTTTGCCGGCGGACCGGCGGCAGCACCTCCGGTCTGGCCTCTTCGAACCCGCACTTCTGCTCGAAATAACGCCACGCCTGCGTGCTCAGGGCCACGATGCGCTCGGCGCCGCGCTCCTTGGCCTTCTTTTCCGCGAACGTGACGA
>CAZYHO010000380.1:0-5129 GCA_964647495.1 uncultured Akkermansia sp.
TCGGCGAGTTTTGCTTCGGGGGCTTCCCGGACTCGGGGAGTGCGTCTCTTGTCATAGCCTTCCATGTACTTCTGTTATCGAAGCAGATTGATGCCGATGGTGATGGCGATGACGGCGCCGATGATCTTGATGGTAACGAACAGGTTATGGCGCTGGGAAAACCCCCAGAGGCGGGGCCAGGGCGAGCGGAGGCGGGAGGCGGCGAGGTGGCAGGCGCGGGAGAAGGCGCGGGCGAGCACGCGGTTGTTTCGATGCGCTTTGATGAACTGCGTGAGCGCGGCCCGCACCGGTTTGTCGAAGGCTGGCCGGGAATCATCCGGCCGGGAAAACCGGAGGACGAGATCGACGAGCGATTTCAGGGATCGATCGTAACCGTCGTAACGCGCGGGATCGGTGGCGGCGACGTGGGCCTGGGCGGCGTCGGCGCGGCCGTCGAGTGATTCATCGAGCGCGGC
Source organism: uncultured Akkermansia sp. (assembly GCA_964647495.1). GTDB lineage: Bacteria > Verrucomicrobiota > Verrucomicrobiia > Verrucomicrobiales > V1-33 > CAJBME01. Next base: position 456 of record CAZYHO010000380.1, read on the forward strand.
CCACAGGTGGAAGCGCTGGGTGGTGTCGTCGTGCTGCGGCAGCGAAAGGACGTGGGCCGAGACGCGTTTGAACTCCTCGGTGCGACCGAGGATTTGCAGGGCGACGGCGAGGTTGTTGAGCATCCATGGCTGGGCGGCGGGGCGTTCGGACCAGTCGGCGAGCCAGCGGCAGACGCGCCGGTATTTCCGCAGGGAAAAGAAGACGTAGCCGCAGAGCCCCCAGGTGAGGTCGTTGGCGTGGAGCCAGGCGCCGTAGCGGCGGCGCAGGCGGGCGAAGTACCAGCGCGGAGCCACCCATCCGAACGGCGTGCGCTGGCTGCGGGCGGCATCGAGGCGCCGGCCGATTTCGTTGAGCACGGGATCGAGGGCGTGCTCGGTGGCGGGGGCTCCGGCGGGCAGGCGATTCAATCCGGCGCGCCCCGGGAGCCGGCCTCGCAGGATCTCGGCTTCGGCGTAAATGACGCCGGCATGGGGCGGCGGGTCCGGCTGGCCCAGGGCGTCGAACGCCTCGTCGCGGAAGAGTTTCGCCCACCGCGGCTGGTGGTGGCGGAGTTTGGCGAGGACGAAACGGATCTGCGGCATCCCGTTGTCCCGGCAGGCGAGCACGTGGCGCAATGCGGCGCGGGCGCCATCCGCGTCGCCCGTGGCCAGATGAAGGACGATGTCGCGCGCGTGGGCCGAGAGCGGAGGCAAGTGAGGCCGGATGCGGTCGAGCACGGAGCGCGCCTCGTCGATTTCGCTGTCCTCCATGTGGAGGTCGAAGAGCGTGAGGCCGCCGTAGGTGTAGGTTGTATCGATTTCGATGGCCTGGAGAAACTCGCGTTTCGCGCCCGCTTTGTCATCGCGCTGGCGCATGAGGTCGCCGAGGTACCCGTGGGGGAAGGCGCGATGCGGGTGAAGGCGCACGAGATTGGCGATCGCGTCCGCGGCCAGATCCCATTCTTTCCGGCCTTGGTGCCACTCCGCGAGCATCTCCCATCCCCAGGCCAGCGCGGAGTCGCGCGCGAGCGCGGCTTGCATCACGGGGATGGCCTCCTCGATTTCGCCCTTCTGCGCGAGAATCCAGGCGCCGCGTGCGTGCAGCTCGGGCGGTGGCGGCGTGCCGTCGGCGTCGGGACGGCACAACGCCAACGCCTGGTCGAAACGGCCGGCCAGCGCGAGGAAGCGGGCTTTATCCTCGAGCGCGGCGACGTACCGCGGGTTGAGCGCCAGGGCGCGGTCGAGCGCCTCGATGCGCTCGGAGAATTCGGATCGCTCCCCGAGCACCTGGGCCAGCATGTACCACGAGCGGGCCTCGCCGGGGCGTCTGGCGACCAGTTCGCGGGCCTGGTCGCGGGCGGCGTCGGGCTGGCCGGTTTCGGCGCCCCAGCGCTCGAGCGCCCCCCACGCCCATTCGTAACCCGGGTACAATCGCAGCGCCTCCCGCAAGTGATGTGTGGCCGCTTCCTTCTCGCCGTCGTGGTAGAGGAACTCCGCGAGCCATCCGTGGTTCAGGGCATCCGCCGGAGCGTGGCGCACGGCCATTTCCATCGTGGCGCGGGCCTCCGCAAACCGCGAGGCGCCTCGATAGGCGGCCGCCAGTTCCTGCATCGCCAGAGGCCACGACGGGTTGAGCTGGCACGCTTGCTTGAGCGCTTCGATGGCGGCGGCATGGTCGGGCCGCGCGCGGTGGATCAGGCCAAGTTCGACCCAGACCCTGGGGATGAGCGGAAAACGGCGCGCCAGTCCGGCCGCCAGCTCGACCGCCTCGTCCCAGCGCTTCAGCCGCGCGAGCTGCCGGGCGAGCACGATGCCCGTCTGCCAAAGGTCGGGGCGCGCGTCGTGTCCCTGGCGGAGGAACACCAGCAGATCTTCGGCCTCGAGGTACGGCGCGGCGAGGTCGGCAAACGTCATCACCGCATCGCCCGTGGTCGTCTGGCGAATCAATTCGGCCTGAAGATACCGCAGATCATCGAGGCGTTCGGCGGCCGTGGCGCTCGTCTCGATGAGCGGCGCCATCGCGCTGTCGGCATCGATGGAAATGCGGAGCGCCTCGCGCAGCGACGCCCGCGCCTCGCCGACGCGGCCCTGGTCGAGCAGGATGAGACCGCGGATGTGCTGGCCGGCGGCTTGCGCGGGATCGAGCGCGATCGCTTCTTCCACGCTGGCGAGCGCTTCGGGCCAGCGGCGTTGCGCGCGCAGGGCGAGCGCCAGTTCGCGTTGAGCCCAGCCGTGCGCGGGGTCGCTGTGGAGGAGCTGCCGCGCGGCCGCCTCCCACTCCTCGGCGGTTTCGGCGCGCGCCCAGTCGATCACGGCCACTTGCAGCGGCTGGTAGTGCGGATTCGCGGCGGACGCATCCCGCAGGTGCGCCAGTCCGGCGCCCGCACCTTCGCGTTCGGTCAAGAGCGTCGCCACCGCGCGATGCGCGTCGACGGCGAGCGGTTCGCCCGCGAGCACCTGCCGCCACAGGTCGAGACTCTCGGCGCTTTCGCCGCGCCGGCCGGCAAGCATGGCTTGCACGCGCTGCCTGGCCCACGGACGCAGCGCGCGGCCCTCGGCGGATGCCAGCAGCGCCGCGGCTTCCGCCTCGCGCCCCCAGGAGACAAGCTGTTGCGCGCGGTGCAGGAGCAGGTCGGTGTCGTCCGGGCGTCGCGCCTGCGCTTCATCGAGCACCGCGAAGGCTTCTTCGACCCGATCGAGAATCTCGTACGCGTGGGCGAGCGAACGCGCCGGAGCGGACGACCGCGCACCCTCGCGGACAAAACGCGCGCGCAGCATGGCCAGGGCTTCATCGGTGCGGCCGATGGCGCGCGCGGACCGGAAGTACGAAAGCGCGAGGTGCTCGTGTTTGTCGTCGAGACACGCCGCCCAGCGGAAACGGCGCGTCGCCTCCTCGAACGCCTGCGCATCCCACCACAGCGTGCCCTGCGTGTACAAAGCCCACGATTCAAGCCGGCACCGCAACACGCGCTGCAGCCAGCGGTGTGCCTCGGCCTGGCAGCGCGCATCTATGGACAACGAGCGGGCCAGCTCCAGCCAGAGCAACGGGTCGCTCCCGGGCGCTTCGCAGGCGGCGCGAAGCTGGCGCTGGCGCTCTTCCGAGCGCTCGAGGTCCGCGAGGCGGTTGAGCCGCCGGAGTTGCGTGTTCACTTCCTTCGGAAAGAGCGCATGCAAGGCATTCAGCGCGGCCAGCGCGGCCGACGGCTGCCCGTCGTAACACGCCAGCGCGTGCGCCGCCTGCCAGGCCAGCCGGTGACCGGGAGCCAGCGATTCGAGGCGCGCCTGCATGTCGGCCGCTTCCTCGCGCCTGTGGTCTTCCAGCGCGACCTGCAGCCGGTGATACGCGTCGTAAAGCGCCATCTCAGGCAGCTCGATCCCGTCGAGCCGCGGTTCCATTTCGCGCGGGACCAGGACAAGCCCGCGCGGGCCGAACGGCGCCTGGTTTTCCAGTCCCTCTTCGATGAGAAACTCCCCTTTCGAGCGGTGGTACGGGTCGCGGATGAGCAGCACGCCCCGGAATTCATCGTACCCGATGACCGCCTGGCAGTGCGCGTTGCCCGGATGCACGGTGCTCAGCGTGAACGGAAACCCGGCGTCGATGAGCGAGCGCGCCGCGTCCAGAGTGACCGTGAACTCGCGCGTCGCCCAGCCGTTTTCCTCGGCCCATCGACGTTCGCTGTGGTACGGCGTGCCGTCATAGCAGATGGACTCCGCCACGCGCAGGTGATCGAGCGGCCGCTGCCAGTAGCGGCCCAGCGTGGTCAGCGTGGCGGGAGCGCAGGTGAGGTGGTGCTGGCGCACGAAACCGACGGCGAGTTCGCGGCGTGTGTGCGCGGTTTCGGCCGCGCCCCCGCGTTCCGCCAGCCGCGCGTAAAACCTCGAATCCGGCACACGGGCCGCCTGCACGGCCGCCTCGGCGTAGTCGCCACGATAGCAGGCGAGATCGCAGCGGCGCGCGGCCAGCCAGCCAGTCGCATCCGCCTCGCCACCCGGGATCAATTCCGCGAACCGGTTCAGGCTCCGCTCGGCCGCGGCCCAATCGCCCAGCTCGAGATGCAGCGAGGCGAGCGCCGCGGGCAGCGAGGCCGCTTCCAGACGCTCGCTTGCCGATTCCAGCACCGCCACCGCGTCGGCATCGCGCCCGAGCGCGATAAACGTGTCGGCCAGCGCGTGCAGGCCGCCCACCCCGGCGGCGTTGATCTGTCGCGCTTGCTCCAGCCGAGGCACCGCCTCCTCATGCCGGTCCTGCCAGCTCTCCAGCCGGCCATCGACCACGTGCGGCCAGGCGTTGGTCGGATCGAGCGCACTTGCCTCCGCGGTCAGCCGCGCGGCGGCTTCGAAATCGCGCAGGCGCCCGAGCAGGTAGCCGGCCCACGCCAGATCGTTGGAGCGCGCGCGGATCGACGCCGCCTCCTCCATTGGATGGCGCTGCCGCCATTCCCAGGCCGTGAGCGGACCGCGCAGCGAATACACGATCCACAACATCTCCTCGCGCGCCGGCGAACGCGCCGTGGGATCCCGGCGCCAGATCCGCAACACAAGCCGCTGCGCCCGCCCGGGCTCCCCCACGCGCTCGAGGACACGCGCCGCCTGCACCTGCCAGCCCGGATCCGGCCATGCCTCCGGCGGCGTCAGCGCACCCAGCCGCCTCCACGCCTGCGCGAACTGTCCGCGCCGCCGCAGCGAGGCGACTTC
>CAZYHO010000381.1:0-5114 GCA_964647495.1 uncultured Akkermansia sp.
GCGAAGCTCCGGGGTGGGACGTGACCTCCGGGCACGTCAGCGGTTGGCGCTTCCAGAATGCGGCAGGGTCGCCGATTCTCCAGAGGCGTCCGAGCAGAAGGACGGACGATTTGGACGGGGAAGGTACGCGGTACACGGTGCACGGATCAGAGGTGTTCGGCGCGAGGACACATGCCAGTGGGAGGACTTGGTCGGACGGAGGAGGCGGGAATACGCGGGTGCCTGGAGCGGTACGCTCGATGCCTTTTGGCCGGCGCGAACACGCTCCCGCGCCGTGCTCCCGCTACACCAGCCCCAATGTTTCGTCGAAGCCGTGGCGGAGGTTGAAACTCTGCACGGCCTGGCCGGCGGCGCCTTTGATGAGGTTGTCTTCGGCGCTGAGGAGCACGGCGCGGCCGGTGCGGTTGTCCACCGCCCAGCCGATATCGATGAAATTGGTGCCGACGACGTGTTTGGTGTCCGGGCAGACGCCGGCTCCGAGCAGCCGCACGAAGGGCGCCGCGGCGTACGCGCCGGCGAGGGCCGTTTCCAGATCGGAAACCGACGCGCCTTTCTCCAGCGAGGCGCAGGTCGTCGTGCAGATCCCTGCGGTGACCGGCACGAGATGTGTGGTGAAGGTGATCCGCACCGGTTTCCCGGCGGCCCGGGTCAGTTCCTGTTCGATTTCGCTCAGATGGCGGTGCCTGGGCACGCTGTAGGCGCGCACGCTTTCGTTGCACTCGGCGAAGAGGAGCGGCACGGAGGCTTTGCGGCCCGCGCCGCTCACGCCGCTCATCGCGCATGTCGTGATCGTCGCCGGATCGATCAGGCCGGCGCGCAGCAGCGGCGCCAGCGGCAGGATCACACTCGTCGGATAACAACCCGGCGACGCGATCAGGCGCGCCGACCGGAGGCGCGCGCCGTGCAGCTCGGGCAGGCCGTACACTGCCTCGCGCAACAACTCCGGCGCCGGATGCTCGTGATCGTAAAACTCCCGGTACACCGCCGGATCCTCGATCCGGAAGTCCGCGCTCAGATCGATGATCGTCAGCCCGGCCTTCAGCAATGGCACCGCCACCTCCGCCGCCACGCCGTGCGGCAGCGCCAGAAACGCGACCGCCGCCCCGCTCGCCACCACGGTCTCCGGCGAGGGCGCCACAAATCTCAATCCGTCCGCCCCCGGCCAGCCGCGAAATCGCGGCATCACGTCGACCACCGGCCGCCCTTCCTCCTGGCGCGATGTCAGCGCGACCAGTTCGACCCCGGGGTGCCGGAGGAGCAGGCGGACCAACTGCTCTCCGGAATACCCGCTCGCCCCGATCACCGCGGTCTTGACTCGCTGCATGCCGCACCATGACGGCTGCCGTCCGCCCCGCCAGACGAAATTGTGAGCGCGCCTCGCTGGCGGTCTGCCGCCGGCCTCGCTGGCGGCCTACCGCCCGGTCACCAACTGCGCCGCGGGCGAATCGACCAGTTCGATCATCAGCGGCGCGGACCGCTGGCCCGGATCATAAAAAACCGTGACCGTCTGCGTGCCGGCCGGCAGCGCCAGCGTGGTGCGCGGCATGGCATCCACCAACCGCTCGCCATCCACGAATTTGAGGCCCGTGGGGTCGGGCACGGCAAACGTGACCTCACCCGCGGCGGCCTGCGTCACCTCGAACTGCGCGACGCGGCGGTTGAAGTTGTTCCACAGGCGGATCGTCGCCGCTTCGTCCCCCGGAAGCGCGCCGCCAGTGGTCGAGTACGCCGGCGCCCACACGAGCGCCGGATCTTTCGACGCAAACAGCCGGTCGCCCTGCAGGTTGTGCGCGCGGCCGAGGCCGTCCGACGGTTGAAGCACGCGCCAGCGGCGCACGTAATTCCGCGGCGGCACTTTGAAGTCGCCTTCGCGGCCGAGTTCGCTCATGAACTTGATGAGGTCGAGGAATTCGTCCTTTCGCAAGGCCGCGGAGAGTCCGGGCGGCATCAGGCTGATCGGCAGGATTTCGTTCGACTGGATGTTCTGAGCCGGAACCACCTGGAGCTGGCCGGCCGCGTCGCGCAGCGTGACCGTCTGCCCGTCCCTGGCGACGATCGCCCCGGCGAGCACGGCGCCGTCTTTTGTCGTGATCACGTTCGTGTGGTACCCCTCCTTGATTTTGGCGCTCGGGTTGAGCATCGATTCGATCAGGTAATCGATCTGCGCGCTCGCTCCGATGCTGAGCAAATCGGGTCCGATTTCCGGGCCGCCGCCGCCGATGGCATGGCACGTCTGGCACAGAAGCTGGGCGCGCCGGTAAACCGATTCGCCGCGGTGCGCATCCCCTTTCTCCCGCACCTCCGCCACCAGCGCGTTCATTTCCTCCTGCGTCAGCGATTGGCTGACCGGCTTCAAATTGCCCGCCGCCGCCAGCGCGTCCTCCAGCGCCTTCGTATCGGTCCCCGCGCTGCCCGCCCTCTGCAATCCCGCCTGCGCCACCGCCTCCGGCAGCGACTTGCCGGCCAGCGCCTCGGCCAGCGCCGCCGGCCCGTCCTTGCGCGTGACGAATGCCTCGAAAACCGGCGGCGCGACCGCCTCGCCGCCCTCGCCGCCGAGCAACTCGACCGCGCGCGCGGCCGCGGCTTTGACGTTCAGCGATGCCAGCGCCCCGATGGCCGCCGCGCGCTGAGCCGCCGGGGCCTCCGCCTTGCCTGCCAGCGCGCTGATGATCCGCGGCGTGGTGTCGCCCCCCAGCGCCAGCAACCCGTCAAGCACCGCCTGCGCATCGGCCACGTCCGCGGACGGCTCGGACAACACGGCCACAAATTTCTCGCGCGCCGCCTCGAGCTTGAGCACACCGCAGAGCCGTGCCGCCGCGCGGCGCACCGCGGGGTCCGCGTGGTCGAGCAATGCCAGCGCCCGCTCCGGAGAGGCGGGTTCCGTTTTGCGCACGCGGATCGTCCGGGCCAGCAGTTCGAGATCACCTGCCCAGACGGCCGGAGCCACGCCGCCCGCGGGTTCCAGCAGCAGTCCAAGTTCGGCCGGCCCGCCCATTTGGCCGATGAGTTGAACGACCGTGGGCCGGTCGCTTTCCCCGATCCTGCCGTCGCGCAGTGCCGCCACCAGCGGTTCCAGCGCGCCGGGATTGCCGGTCGCCTTCAAGGCGAAGACCACATGTTTAAAATTCCCGCCGAACGTGATCCCGCCCTGCGCGTACGCCGGCAGCCACACGTCCGCCGTGTCCCGGCACGTCTGCCACAGCGCGAAATCGAGGTTCTCGTCCATCGGCTGGTCCAGCGCCTTGAGCGCCAGTTGGGTCGCCTCCGCGGATCCCAGGACACGCAGGCAGTGGATGGCCTCCAGCCGGACGCGAGGGTGCGCGTCATCGATGAAACCGCCGGCCGCCTTCGCGTTCGCCTCGCGCACCGCCCGCCGCAGCTCCGGTGTATCCTCTCCCGCATGAGTCGGGATCAACTCGCCTTTTTGATACCGATGATAGAGCTGCCTCAGCACGGCGGCGCGGACCAGCGGATTGCCGCTGCCCGACAATTTCGAAAAGAACCGCATCCACCCGTCGCGCTCGTTCGCCGCGTGCACCCAGAGATACTCCAGGGCCAGTTGCCCGGCCGCCGGATCAGCGGTCTCCAATGCCTCAACCCTCTCCAGCACCTTCGAACCGATCTCGTCGCGGACCTCCGGCTTCGCGCCCCTCTCCCTCAACTCCCGCTTTGCGAAAAACCGCGTCCACTCCTCCGGCGCCGCGAGCATGTCCAGCAGCGTATCCACTCCGGCGCCGGGAATCTTCGGCTTCTCCACCACGGCGCTGCCCTTGACGGTGACGCGCCAGATGCGGCCATGCGTGTGGTCGCGCCGCGGGTCGCGGAAGTCAACCTCCCCGTGCTGGATGATCGGGTTGTACCAGTCGGCGATGTACAGCGCGCCGTCCGGCCCCATGCGCAGATCGACCGGCCGGAACGAGCGGTGCGTCGTCTTGATGAGGTCCTCGACCTGCCTGCCGGCGTACCCCGACCCCTGGTCCGTGACAACGAACCGGTTGATGCGGTTTCCGCGGAAATCAGGCAGAACCATCGTCCCCTCCCAGTCCTCCGGGAAATGGCGGCCGGTGATGATTTCCAGGCTGCAATGTTTCGGCTGGCCGGGATTCAGGCCCTTGAGGATCCGCGGATAATCCTTCGTCCAGTCATCCTCCTTGGCCCAGAAAAACGCGGCGCCGGGAAACGCGAAGTTCACCCCCTCGGAGTACGCGCCATCGGTCGTGAACGACTGCCCCCATTTGTCGATCACATGCCCCCACGGGTTGACCTGGCCGCGCGTGAATACCTCGACCTGGCCGCTTTCGGGCCGAAAATACCAGACGCCGCCACCCCCCAGCCGGCGCACACCCCAGGGCGTCTCCATGTGAGTGTGGATGTAGATCGACTGATTGAAGAACATCCCGCCGTCGGGCGCCCCGCGGAACGTGTGGATGATGTGGTGCGTGTCCTCCGTCCCGAAGCCGCTCAGCATCACATGCTCCTTGTCCGCACGGCCGTCGCCGTCCGTGTCGCGCAGAAAAAGCAGCTCGGTCGAATTCGCCACGTAGCAGCCGGCCCCCTTGTCGTCCGCGCCGAATCCGAGCACCGCCGCCTCGCCCGGGCCGACCGGAAAGAGCCCGGTCGGGATCAACAGGTTTTCCGCGAATGTTGTCGCGCTGTCCGCCACGCCGTCACCATCCGTGTCCTCCAGCACCACCAGCTTGTCCTCGCTCGGTTCGCCCGGCTTGATCTGCGGGTACGTCTCCGACGATGCGACCCACAACCGCCCGCGTCCGTCCCACGCGATCTGCACCGGCTTCTTCAACATCGGGTCAGCCGCAAAAAGATTCACCTCAAGCCCGGCCGCCAGCTCGAACGACGACCGCTCCACCTCAGGATCCGCCGCCGGAATGTCCGCCAGCGACGGTTGAAGCGCATCCGCCGGCGTCTGCCTCGCCTGGCCCGCAGCCTGCCGAGCCATGCCCGGCAACAACTGGAACACCACGGACACACAGACGGCCGCGGAAATCGCGGTGGAACGAGCAGCAAAACAAGGCGCAGGGGTCGATTTCATGACGGACATCAAAAAACGTCCCCACCCTGAACAGCCACCGCCCAAGGGCAAGAGTCGATCCCGG
>CAZYHO010000382.1:0-5101 GCA_964647495.1 uncultured Akkermansia sp.
CCACCGCCTCAAGACCGAAGTCCCGATCTGGAAAGAATTCCTCCCCGCCCACTGAGCTGCCGCATCCGCCAACGGCTGTCATGAAACTCGTCTGCGCATATGAGGGGGAAGGGGGGATGGCGGTTCTTCATCCCAGGCGATTCCGCGCGAGGAGCGATTGCCCAGCGCCAAAACGGCGAGTTTGGCGCAATGCGACAGCGGCAGTCCGGACACCTCCACTCGAAAGCCGTGCGGACAGACAAGCCGCTTCCACAAACCTCGTGGCCCGAGCGGCGCTCAGCGATCGGGCATCAGGCAGGCTTCGGCGCATGTCCAGCGGTGGCGGCGGCGCGCGACGAAGTCGTAGGCGGCATCGGCAAGCGGGCGCGGCACCAGAGCGATCAGCCCGCCGAGGCGCCAGGGAAACGGGAGGCGGGCGGCCACGGCGGCGACGGCGCGTGATTTCACGAAGACCTCCGGCCGCGGCGAAGCGGCTCCGGCAACGAGCGCCATGGTCGCCGGATCGGGAGCGCCGGGAGCGGCGCCGGGAGCGAGACCGGCGCCGTCGAGGAGGCGCCGGGCGAGATCGCCCTGGAGCGGAGCGAAGTCGAACTGCCGGTCGCGGTCGTGCTCGCGGATCCAGCGGACGCGGGCCTGGCAGAAGAGGCACTCGCCGTCAAAGAAGATAACGTCGCGGCGGACGGGAACGGATGTCACGCGAGTTTCCACGGGGCGCGGAATTCGCGGCCCAGGCGCTTGGCCGCCTCCTCGTCACCGATGATCTCTTCCTTGGCGGCATCCCACTTGATCGTGCGGTTCAATTGCAGCGCGATGAGCGAGAGATGGCCGGGAATGGCGCTGTGGTGCGCGGTTTCGACCGGGGCGACCGTCGGTTTGCGCGACTTGATGCTGTCCAGGAAGTTGCGGAAGTGGCCGGGCGTCTCGTAGAGAGCGACTTTGTAATCGATGGCGCGGCGCTTCTTCGGGTCGTTCCACTCGGGGTTGGAGGAATCGAAGCCGCCGCGGTCGACCCAGACCCATCCGTCCGTGCCGATCCATTTGGCGCCGCCGCGGATATCGCCGTGGCCGCCGGCGATGGTCATTTTCACGTCGTTCGGATAGACGAGTTCCGTGCGGTACTTGGTGGCCGTATTCCAGACCGCGGTGGGTTCGGGGAAATCGGCCTGGATCGGCTTGACCTCGCCGGGGCCGCTGTTGTCCGCGTCCATGCCCCAGTGAGCGATGTCACAGTGGTGGCCGATCCAGTCGAGGAGCTGGCCGCCGCCGATATTGTAATTCCACCGCCAGTTCTTGTGCACGCGGCCTTCGATGTAGTCTTCCATCTGCGACGGGCCGATCCACATGTCGTAATCGAGTTCCGGCGGGGGCGGCGTGACTTTCGTCTTGTCGCGCGTGCCGGCGAAATCGGCGTGGCCGGCCGGCAGACCGACGTGGACTTCCTTGATCGTGCCGATCATGCCGCTGCGCACGATCTGGGCGGCGAGGCGGAAATCGTCCTGCGAGCGCTGCCAGGATCCGGTTTGCCAGATACGTTCATTTTTCTGGACCGCCTTCACGATCGCCTGCTGCTCGCGGATGGTGCGGGCGAGCGGTTTCTCTCCGTAGATATCTTTCTTCTGGTTGGCGGCCTCGACCGAGACGAGGCCGTGCCAGTTGTCCGGCAACGCGAGCATCACGGCGTCGATGTCGGTGCGCGCGAGCATTTCGCGGTAGTCGTGATAGCCCTTGGCGTCCTGATTGCCGTTGCGCTGGTTGATCGTTTCGATGGCCTGTTTGAGGTGGCGCTTGTCGACATCGCAGAACGCGACAGCCTGACAGTCCTCCTCGTTCATGAGACTCCCGAGGTTGCCGGGGCCTTGCATCCCCCAGCCGATGCCGGCCATGACGATCTTGTTGGACGGGGCCGTTTCGCCGTTGAGTCCGAGCACCGACCCGGGGACGACCATGGGGGCGGCCAGCGCGGCGGACGATTTGAGGAACGAACGGCGGGTGCGGAGAGTGACGGATGAACCGGATGTTTTCATGGCGCGAGGGTCGGCGGATGTGTGGGGATGAAGCGAATGGATGGCTGCTGGCAACCGCTACTTCGCACAGGGTCGGCCGGGCTGGCAAGACGGGAGTTCCCTCATCGATGCGCCGTCCGATGCCGTAGCGGCGGACCGGGCGCCGCGGCGCCTACGCGATCAGATCCTCGACCACATGCGCGCCCTCGACGCCGGTCAGGCGGAAGTCGAGGCCGGCGTAGTTGAAAGTGAAGAGTTCGTGGTCGAAGCCGAGGAGCCGGAGCATCGTGGCGTGCAGGTCGTGCGGGTGGACCGGTTTTTCGATCGCCTTGAAGCCGAATTCGTCGGTGGCGCCGTGCACATACCCTTTGCGCACACCCCCGCCGGCCATCCAGACGGTGAATCCGTAGTGGTTGTGATCGCGGCCGTTGATCTTGCCGGCGTTCGATCCGGGTGTCGGGAGTTCGACCGTCGGGGTGCGTCCGAATTCGCCGCCCCAAAGCACGAGTGTTTCATCGAGCAAGCCGCGTTGCTTGAGGTCGGTGAGCAGGGCGCCGATCGCCTGGTCGCAGTCTTTGGCGAGGCGGCGGTGGTTGACCTCCAGATCGTCGTGATTGTCCCATGGCTGCCCCTCGCCGGTCCAGACCTGGACATAGCGCACACCGCGCTCGACGAGGCGGCGGGCGATGAGGAGCTGCCGCGCCTGGGTGCCGGCGCCGTAAAGTTCGCGGACCGAGGCGGGCTCGCGCAGGATGTCGAAGGCGTCGGTGGCCTCCAACTGCATGCGGTAGGCAAGCTCGAAACTCTGCACGCGGGCCTCCAACTGCGCGTCGCGCTGGCGGCGCTCGGCGTGCCGGCGGTTCATTTCCTGCAACAGGTCGATCTGGCGGCGCTGGGCGGCGCGGCTCTGGTGCTTGTTGGAAATGTTTTCGATGAGCTTTTCGACCGCGGTGTGCTTCGTGTCGATGTACGTCCCCTGGTACACACCGGGCAGAAATCCGCTCTGCCAGTTCTGCGACTCCTGGATCGGGTAGCCGCCCGGGCACATCGCGATGAAGCCGGGCAGGTTCTGGTTTGCCGAGCCCAGTCCGTACGTCACCCACGACCCGACGCTCGGCCGGACCAGGCGCGATTCCCCGCAGTTCATCATCAGGAGCGATGGCTCGTGGTTCGGCACGTCCGCGTGCATCGACCGGATGATCGACATGTCATCGACATGCTTCGCGACATGCGGGAAGAGTTCGCTGACCTCGATGCCGCTTTCGCCGTGGCGCGTGAAACTGTACGGTGACCGCCAGGCGCCGCCGGTCGGGCGCTCGGTGCCCAGGTGGTTGGGGATCTTCTCGCCATGCCACTTGTCCAGGGCGGGCTTGGGATCGAAGGTATCGACGTGAGACGGCCCGCCGTTGGCGAAAATGTGGATCACGTGCTTGGCCCTGGAGGCGAACTGCGGCCGGCGCGGGGCAAGCGGATTCAAATTTTCGGCTCCCGGTGAGTCGCGCACCAGTGTGCCGAACCCGAGAGCGCCCATGCCGAGCGTGCACTTGGTCAGGAAATCGCGCCGCGTCAGGAAAAACGAGCGCGGGTCAACCGGATGGTGACTCTTGAACATGCCCCATCCTCCACACACAGCCCCCGCCGCGCAACCCTAGAACCTGGCCGGGGACGCTCCGAGGAGCTTCCGCTTGGCAGAGCGGGCCGGCGCGCCATGGTGGCGTCCGTTATGCGAACATCCCGCTCTTCGTTGTTGATGGTGGCCGCCGCCGCGTTTTTCGGCCTGCCGCTGGCCGCTTCCGCTCAAATTGAATACGCACCCAAGGACGGCCCGGGCGGGGGGAAGCATGTCGTTTTGCTGGCCGGGGACGAGGAGTACCGCTCGGAGGAAGGGCTGCCGATGCTGGCCAAGGTGCTGTCGCAGCGCCACGGGTTCAAGGCGACCGTCGTTTTTCCCATCGATCCGAAGACCGGCGTCATCGACCCCAACAATCAGCGCAACCTGCCCGGGCTCGACCGCCTCAAGGACGCCGACTGTGCGATCATGCTCTGGCGGTTCCGCAACCCGGCGCCCGACGATCTCAAACACTTCGCCGATTACTTCGAGGCCGGAAAACCGATCATCGCGCTGCGCACATCCACCCACGCCTTCAATATCAAGGAGCCGGATAGCCCGTACGCAAAGTGGGACTGGCAGTCCCAAAAACCCTGGCCCGGCGGATTCGGCCAGCACGTTCTCGGAGACACCTGGATCAATCACCACGGCGACCATGGTTCCGAAGCGACTCGCGGCGTGATCGCCCCGGGCGCCGAGGGAAATCCCCTGCTCCGCGGCGTGAGCGACGTCTTCGGGCCCTCCGACGTCTACGGCATCAAGAACCTCCCGTCCGATGCCACCGTCCTCCTCCTCGGACAGGTCGTCGCCGGCATGAAACCGACGGATCCGCCGGTGGAAGGCTCGAAAAACAACCCGATGATGCCGCTCGCCTGGACCCGCGCTTACAAACACGAAAACGGCGTCAGCAACAAAATCATGACCACCACCATGGGCGCCGCCACTGATCTGGAAAGCGAAGGGCTGCGCCGCCTCCTCGTCAACACAGTCTACGCGTTCGCCGGCCTCGAAGTGCCCGAAAACGCCGACGTCACGCCGATCGGCGAATACAAACCCACCGCCTTCGGTTTCAATACGTTCGTGAAAGACATCAAGCCGGAAGAACACGCGCTGAAAGAGTAGCGACCTTGCCTGGAAAAGGGCTGAGGCGTTTGTTCGCGGCGATACCCCGGAGCGGCGGCGCGCTCACACCGTTGCGCACCTGGCGCCGCGCTTCCGCCTGAAGGCGGGACTCCAACGCAACGTCGTTGCACACAGCTTTTCAGTTGGGGACCGGCTTCAGCCGGGCAGCGAGGCTTGCGAGAACACACCATCGCGCAAATCCACGCGCTCCTGATCACCGCTCCGGACGCGATGCACGCGAGTCTGCGGCGACACCCGGTTCTCCAACCTGCTGCAGTCGTACTGACGCGTCCGGGACGTCACACCGTAACCCGCGCCGAAGTATAAGATTCCTGCCGCATCGGTCATTGGTGGGCGGGCGGACGTG
>CAZYHO010000383.1:0-5095 GCA_964647495.1 uncultured Akkermansia sp.
CACGCGAAATCCGTCCTCCGTGCAAGGACACCATCGCTGCCTTGGGCTTTCAAGAGCTTCCCGTCCACGCCCGCAAACTCAGCGGCTTATCACGAGTACCTCGAAAGAAAGACCGCCGAGTGGGCTGAGGAGTGATCCGCAATCTCAATTCTTTCTGAGCCAAGCGCGGCAGAGCGTGCGCAACTTCGCCTTGAACGAGGGCTGTGGAACGCTCTGAAAGCCGGGATGGTTTGCCACCCGTTCCTCGAAAAGGCGCTGCACCGCGCTGTCGAAGGCCGCCTGTGCCGCCCCGCGCCTCCTGCGAGTCGGGCTGCAAGGCGTACTCGGCTGCGTCGAACAACTCCGCGAGTTCCTTCAGGTCATTGTGGGAAACAAGCCCTCCGGAGTCGGCATTGTCTGGCATAGCAGTTCCTCGTTGACCCGGTCGTAACGGTTTGAGCAGGCGTTCTTGTAGTCCAGCAGCCGGTCGTAGAGCTCCAGCGTCCCACAATCCGGGTAGCGGTCCTTGAGGCAGGCAACGACCCCCAATGCTTTGTCGCACAACTGCCCCATGACTTTCCATGTGTCGGCGATTTCCCGCAAATCAGCCGCCTTGCGGGTGGCATCAACGGCAATGATGTAGGTGCTCACCACGACACTTTCGACCAATCGAACTTGTCGGGAAAACGCCTCGCAGGCTCCGGATGCCTCCGGATCTGGGTGTCGGGCGGCGACTTCCGACAACGCATCCACTTGGCGCTCGTTGCTGCGGACGATGTCTGTAAACTCAATGCAGGCCATGCGGAAAATCTACGACTGTTCGCGTTTGATCGCAATGCCAAAACCTGCCGCCCGCCGGTCCGCCGGTCCGCTCGACAACTCAACAAGAATTTCGTGCGGGATTTTCTCTTCAGCCACTCCACCGCCGGGCGCCCCCTGTTCGCAATCAAGAAGAATGGATTGATGATGCCGGACTGGGCGGGCAGCGAAGGCAAGGGATCGGAGATGCGCCGCCCCCGTCCGGCTCCCGCTGACTTTGCACGATTTGTGCTTAGAGTGGCGCGCGATGACGTCACCCACCCTCGACGAGACGATCGGTTTTTCGGCGGAACCCGAAGCTGCCACGGCAGCCCGGGAACGCAGGCTGGATCTGGTGAACCTGAAACTCGCCTCGCGCGGGTTTGCGCTGCCGCCGGGGTCGGCGGGCTCGCCTCTGCTTGATTTTGGTCGCTCGCTGCTGGCGAACTTCGAGGAGAAGATGCGGTTGCTGGGCGATTCGCTATGCCCCGCGGATGAGGCGATCGCGACGTTCCTCTCGGACTATCTGGGCGAGGCGGCGGTCGGCGTCTTCGAGCCGGGCGAACCGATGGCGCCGTCCGGCGCGCTCAGCCTGGAACGGCATGGGCTGGCGCGCGAACTCTCGCTGCCGGCCGAGCGGGACACGTTTGTCTCCGGCATTCTGTCGAGCTATCGCGTGCACCAGGGCGTCTGCCACAACCCGGCGAAGGACCGCCGCACCACGGAGGGGGTATTCCACATCGTCGAGGGCGGCCTGCCGATTCCGGCGGACAAAAAATCCGTGCCCAAACGCACCTTCGCCGGCTTGCTCAGGGCGGCGCTTCATCCGCCTGACGATCTGCTCACGCTGCCCTACACGTCGCACCTGCCGGAGGGTGAGCGGGCGCGCACGTTCGTCTCGCTGTTGCTGCGGCCGACGGTGCGGCCGGACATCCCCGGCGTGGCCGGAGCCCAGACGATGGAGGTCCGGTTTTTCGCGCCCGGCGTGCTCGTCTCGAACCTCGACTTCGTCGAAAGCATTTTCGGCAATGCCGGCGATCCGTTTTTGCCGGAGAACGACGCGCGGCTCGACACCGGCGGCTGGACCGGCCACACCGGATGCGTCATCCTCGCGCCGCATCTCATCACGCTGCGCAAGAAGGATCTTTCGCTGCCGCACATCTCCGAGGCCACTCCCCGCCAGCGCGCCGACGGGATGTGCTGGGAAAAGGAGGACGAACTCTACAACGGCGGATCCGCGTTCAAGATCGCCTGCCGCGACGCCCGCGGAGTCATCGTCACTTTGATCGCGGACAGCTACTACGGCTACTGCAAGAAGGAGGTCAAAACGCAGATTTCGTTTGCCGCGAACCTGCTCGGAAACTGCGAGGAGGAGCACGCGGGTGGCGCGCTCGCTTTCCCCAGTTTCGACCATGGCGAAAGTTTCGTCCTCGACCGCCGCGCCGCCGACCACACGTGGCTCGAACTGGTCGCGCGCCGGGGAGCCTCCATGACCGTGCAGCCGGAAGGTTATGGCATCGACACGCGGTGGCCGGATATCATTTATCTTCCGGAAAACGCGCGCCTCTCGCTCCGCAGCCAGCGCATCACATGGACGGACGCCGGCGGCGCCGGGCGCACGCTCAAACTTCTTGCGGGTCACACGTACGTCTACCCGAGCGGCTACAAGGTGGAGATGGCGCAGTCGGTCAAAGGGCAGCGGTGGCGCCTGGTCGGCACCCAGGCCGAAGGCACGTTCTGCCACAAGCCGTGCACCGTGTCCGGCGGCGGCAAGAGCGAAATCAGCAAGGCTCTCTCGGACGCCATGATCACCGGCCCTGTGATCATCGGGGACTTCGCCGACGATATGGCCGCCGCCCAGAGGATCATCGACTTCGACTTCGGCCATCGCTTCAAGAACCCGCGCGAGCCACGCCTGCCGAGCCGCCCGCTCCTCTCGCCCGAGCGCAGTTTCGGCTCGGTCGTCCGCATGCTCACGCCGTCGGATCTCTTCACGGACGAATACAACGCCTGGCTCGAAAGTTTCCCGCGCCACGTGCGCGACCTCGTCCTCGTCGTCAAACGCCGCTACCGGCCGGAGTGGGGCGAGGACTGGCGCAGCCGGTTCGCGGTCGACTGGATCGACGGCCAGCCGGGCATCGAGCTGAAGTTCCGCAATCAGAAGTTGTACACGCGCTATCTGCGGATCGGCTTCAACGAGGACGGATCGTGGCGCACGTTCAGCCTGCGCAAGGACTTTGCTCCGGCGGTGAAACTCCAGCGCGAGGACGATATCACCGCCTCCACCGTGATCCCGAAAGACCGCCTCGCGGGTCTGCATCCGGCCCTCGAGGCGCCGGCGTACAAGTTTGCCGTCAATTGCGAGTTCCGCCTCTTCCAGCGGCCCGACGACGCCGTCATCCGCGGGTACGACCGCCATGCCGAGGCCGATTTCGCCAAACCCGGCCAGTTCTTTTCCAACTACGAGCCGCTCCCGCGCGCGCTGGCCCAGGACATGATCGATGACGCCGTGCGATTCGGGCAATTCACCCAGCCAATGCAGGATCTCGTCACGCGGGTCGCCGCCACGCCTTCGCCCGAGTGGTTTGTCTGCACGGCCAACCCGCGGCTGGTCGACGGCAAGCCGACGAAGAATCCGCGCTACCTTCAGACGCGGCCGGATCTGGAAAACCCGCGCGCGGAGTACCTGGCGGATGTCGGGGCGCGTCTGTTCCGGCGGTTGCCGGCGGGCGCTCCGGTCCTCAACCCGGTTCATGCCATCCTTCCCGGACGCCGCAACAACCCGGCCGAACCCGGCAGCGGCGTCCGCCCGCTCGCCGTGTACGGTCCGGTCCACCACCAGGAGCTTCCGGAGTTGTTCGCCGACCTGATCGCCAGCCTGACCGGCAAATCACCGAGCACGACCGGGGCCGGCAGCGAAGGCGCGCTCACCAAGAGCCCGTTCAACGCCCTGCTTCCGATCCACGACCTGAACGCGGCCCTGCTCAGCTTCATCGTCACCGCCTCGCCCGTCTTCACCACCGCCGCCGGCCACATCGGCCGAAAGTTCCGCGTCGAACACGACATCTCCCTCATCATTCCGGAGGTCTGGGCGCGCATGTACATTCACGAACGCGATCCGGATTGGCTGCTCGATCACGGCTGCCTCGAACCGGTGCGCGACTTCACGCATCAAGGGCGTCTCGTCCAGGCCGGACGGCTCGGATTCCGCATCACGGAAACCTTCGTCACGCGTTTCTTCGGCCGCGTCTTCGCCGACCCCGCTGCCGTCCTCACCGCCGCGCTTCTTCGGCCCGAGTTGCAAAGCCTCGATGACTTCGCCGATGGCGTCGACCACATCGTCGAAGGCCAGCAGAAGGCCGCCGCCCTCTATTTCGCCGACGGCGGCATCGACCTCGCCGTGCCGCCGCTCGCCGCTCTGCTCCACATCCTCGCCCATGGCCACTGGGAGGGGAAATCACTCAAAGATCCGGAATTCCGCCTTCTCTTTCACCCGGACACCGTGCTCGGCAGTGACTGGTATCGCGCGCGGCTCGAAGCCCGCCTCGCCGTCGACCGCCGTCTCTGGCAGCGCCACGCCGACGACCTCCGCCGTTTTCTGGAGCGCCGCGGCCGTCTCCTCCCGGCCGAACGCGCCGAGTTTCAAGCGCGTCTCGCCGCCGCCGAACGCGAGATCGCCGCGCTCGAAACCGCGGACGCCACGCGACTTCACGCCGGCACCCTCGGCGTCCAGCCTGAGTTCGTGCGGCTTGCAGTGAAGGCTTGATGCCCGGCCGCCCGGGCGATCAGAACCTGTTGAGTAAAAACGGACGATCACAAAAGAAGCTTTCCCTGTCGCCTTCCCCATTTCCCATACCCCGACCCGGCAACAAACCATTCCAGTTCCCGGGCAGGGCGGCGCGTCCCGCCCGCCGCGGCCGGCATCTTGCCGGCCGCACCGAGCGTCCCGCTCCCCACACCAAACCCTCTGTCCCGTGCCAGGAACGCAGCCTTCCAGGCTGTGCGGCAGGCAGACGTCTCGTCTGCCGGGTCAATCCACGGCAGGCTGCAAGCCCACCGGCCGCGCAGATCCGGAGGCCCGCGTTCCGTTTTGGACTCAACGGTCTCTCAGGCGAGAAACCCGAGTGGCGAGCGCGCCGCCCAGCGGTTGCTGCGAATTGCCCGCGCTGACCGCGTATTCCGCCACCGTGTGCCCGGTCTGCCATACGTTGCTGCCGTCGAGCGAAATGTTCATCGAGACACGGGGATCGGCGTTGAGCTGCTTGATCAAGTCAGCCATCCGGCCGGCCCAGCCGACGCCGCTGCGCGCATGCGGCAC
>CAZYHO010000384.1:0-5078 GCA_964647495.1 uncultured Akkermansia sp.
GGTGTGGCGCCTTCGGCGAAGCTGTAGAGGTAGGTTTGGGTGGACACGAGCAGGGTGCCGTTGGCGGCGACGACGCTGCAGAGGATGGGCGCGGTGAATTCCACGACGGCGAGTTTCTTGAGTTCCTTGCCTGTGGCGAGGATGGTCAGCTCGCCTTCCTCGTTGCCGATGTAGATCCTGCCGTCGGCGACGAGGGTGGAACTCCAGATGTGGCCCTTGGTGTCATAGGCCCAGTATTGTTTTCCGGTCTCGGCGTCCAGGCAGCGCACGTGGCCATCGTATTCGGCGATGTACACGAGATCGTCGTGGATGGACACGGTGGAAATGGAGCGCCCGATTTCCTTGTTGGTCCAGATGGCGCCGCTCTTGGTGATGTCGCCGCGTTTGGTGGCGTCGATGCAACTGATCATGCCCACGCCTTCGCCGTGTTCGGGATCCTGTCCGATGGCGACGTACACGCGGTTCTTGTAGATGACCGGGGTGCCGATGATTTCGCTGGGGCCTTCGGCGGTCGCGTATTTGATGGGCTGCCCGGATTGATCGACGCGGTATTCCGGGGGGTTGGCATCGTAGCGCCACAATTCCTCGATGATCGAGAAGTCGTCATCCTCCTTGGTCACGCCGGTGCCGAAGCCATAGACCCAGCCGTCCCCCGCGGCGAAAACGATGGACGGCGTGCCGTCGATGTCACCCGCGGCCGGGGACGACCATGAGCAATGGAGGATGCGAGCGCTGATTTTCGATGCGTCCTCGGCGACGTATTCGCCGGTGTTCTTGTTGAGCGCGATGAAGCTGGGCGCCTGGGGATTCGGGATGTTGGTGTGGCTCCAGTCCACGCCGTTGGAGGTGGTGACGTAGATGATGTCGCCCAGGATGGTGACCGAGCTGCTGGTCGCGTTGTGGGGGAACACGCCGAGTTCGTCACGCATCGAGTAGCGCCAGATGATATCGGCGTCCGTCGGTTTGACCTCGGCCTTGGGCGGTGGCGGCTGGCCGGGCGCGGCGGCCGGCGTCATGAATTCGGCCTCGTCCTTGAACGGGCCGTCGTTGCCGTTGGCCAGCCCGTTCATGTCGAGGCAGACCACCTCGCACTGGTTGGTGACGACGTACGCGCGGTCGCCCTCGATGGTGGCGGAGGAGCAGATGCCGAGATACTCCCAATCGTTGACTTTGCCGGCGGAGAGTTTCGGAACGACGAACTGCCAGATGAGTTCGCCGGTTTTTTCGTCCAGGCAGAAGAGGATGCCGCGGTCGCCGGTCTTGTCGGGATCGCGCGGGGCCTCGTTGTTGGTGCCGATGAGGACTTTGCCGTTGGAAACGGTGGGCGTGCCGTAGGTTTGAGAGCCGAGCTTGGCCACCCACCGGCAGTTCTTGGTGGTGGCCATGTCGATCTCTTCCTTGCCGCGGATGCGTTTGCCCGGCAGGAATTCCGCTGGCAGGCCCTTTTCATCGGACACCATGTTCTTGCTGTTGGTGCCGCACCACTGGGGCCAGTCGGCGGCCTGCGAGGCCAGCGCGAGGAGGGGAAGCGAGATCAGGCAAATCGAGCGTGTCATGGGTGGATCGTGGTGGAATCAGGGGTTCGGGGTAACGGAGATGTTGTCGATGTACACGCGTTTCTGGCTCTGCGGGGAGAAGCCGAAAACGCCGGGCGATCCGTGGGTATGCCCGTTGCGCTGAGTGGCCTGCACCGTCCAGTCGGCGGGCTCGGGCTGGCCTTTTTCCCAAGCCTTGGCGCGGACCGTGGCCGTGTTGTGTTCGTCGAGGTCCACGCGGGTCTTCAGGCGATACCATTGGTTGGCCTTGATCGGGAAGGGGGCGGTGACGTGCAGGCGTTCGTAGTTCGAGGTGATTTCGATCGCGTCGGCGTTCCCTTTGAGGGCGATGAGGTAGCGCTGGTTGATGAGGCCGACCTCGGATTTCATGCGCCGGTTGCCATCGGTCATCAGGTCGGCCTCCACGGTGTAATTGCGCATCCCGGAAGGCCCGATGAACGTGAGCGCGCGCTGGAAAAACATCTGGTCGAGGGTCTTGGCGAGCACTTTGTTGCCTTCCAGTTCGCGGACTTCCCATTTGAAGCGCGCGCCCAGCCAGGGGAGCGGCGGGTAGGCGAACGTGACGCCGGCTTCGGTCGGGTGATCTTCGGTGACCTCGAAGGACTCGAAGTCGTGCGTGATCGGCAGCGGGGCGATCACCCGGACCCGAATGGTGCCGCTCACTCCATCGGCGGTCGCTTTGAACGCGCCGGCAGACTCGCGGGCGTTGGGCGGCGCTGTGAGGCGGCCATCCGAAGCGAAATCGGCGTCGGCGGTGGCCCGGACCCGCGCCGTCGGCGGGATATATTTTTCCCAGGCCGCCTTCTCGACGGCGCCGACGCGTTCGCCGTGAGCGTCGATCTTGTAAATCGTGAACGCTGCGGATTCACCCGGCGCGAGAGCGACTTCACCGGGCACCATCTCCAGCGCGACGGCAGGCCCGGGCACGGGTTTGACCGGCGGCTCCGCGGAATCGACGGCAATGCGACCGGAGCCGATCTGGAAGGCATAAAGTTTCTTGCGGGTATTGACGAAGAGCCGCCCGTCGGAAATGGCGGGGGCGCCTTCGCCCTCGCCGTCGAGCTTCAGTGAGTGGAGAACCTCGCCCTTGGCGGCATCGACGACAAAAAAGGAGGCCTGGTAGGCGCCGCCCGGGCCGGTGGCGCCGCCTTTGAACGGAGCGTAGAGCCGCCCATCCGCGTAAGAGGGGGACGAGTGCAGGTTGTCCTCGGAGAGCTTGAGGTGCCAGACTTCCTCGCCGGTGGCGGCCTTGATGGCGTAGAAATTGCCGGTGCTGGTCATCTGATAGAGGATGCCGTCAGCGACGACGGGGGAACTGGACCAGGAGCCGATGGAAAATCGCCAGGCTTCGGCGTCGGGTTCCAGTGGGGTGGCGTCGGTCCTGGCGGGATCTGTCTGCTTGCCCGGCAGCGGCCGGGACAAGTCGATGCCCACGAGGCGCCCGGAATCGGCGGCGTCGATGTTTTCGTCGTTGTGGATGGCCAGCAGGATGTCGCCGACGGCGGTCGGGGAGGCATTGACGCCGACCTTGCCCAACTGAAAGCGCCAGAGCGGTTCGCCGGTGCGGGCGTTGAGGCAGGCGATATTGCCGTCACCGGTGCCGACGTAGAGGACGCGGCGGTTCCAGCGGGTTTCGAAGAACGGGGTGGAGAACGAGGCGTCCATCGGCCGCGTTCCGGGCCGCGATCCCCAGGCGAAGGCCCCGGTGCGCTTGTCGAAGGCGTAAATGCGATTGGCGCCCGGGCCGGCCGCGCCCCAGTTGGCCGAGATGCAGTTGACGTAGATGAAATCGCCATCGACCACCGGCGAACCGGTGCGGCCGTTGGGGAAAGTGAGGCGGCCCACATCTTCCATGAGGGACTGCCGCCAGAGCTGCTTGCCCTCCTTGTCGAAAGAAATCAGCTCACCCGGCGTGGTGACGATGAAGAGGTGACCGGTTTCCGGATCGTAGCCCGGACTGCCGATGGCGTAGCGGTCGTAGATGTTGTCGCTGAGGAAATCCCGGAAGCTGTGTTCCCAGAGGATCTGGCCGGTGGCGGCGTCGAGGGCGGCGAAAACCTCCACCAGATTTTCGGTGGCGCCGCGATACCCGAGCACGTAAAGGCGGCCGTCCACGACGATCGGCGCGCCCTGGCCGGGGAGATCGACCGTCCAGAGCGGTTCCGGGTTGAATTCGCTTTTTTCGTAACGTTCCGGCGAACGTCCATTCTGGGTTGGGCCGCGCCACGGGAACCAATCCGTTGCCGGAACGGTAAGCGTGAGCATGACCGAGAGAGCGGAACCGAGGAGCAGGGAACAGCGCATGAGCGGGGACGAAGTGCCTGGATGATGAAAACGCGCGGATTGCGCACGGGAGAGAAGGCAAAATCGTGGGCGCAGGTTGAGGGGAAGTCAACGGCGGCACTTCCTTACCTGCCGCCCGGCAAATGCCTGTCGGGTTCGACCGCAAAACCGTTCATTCGCGGTTCATTGATCCGTATTGGGCTCAACGGGCGGGCTTCGCCTGCGTGGACAAGGGGATTTGCAGGGTGGCGATGCTGTCGATCTCGATCGTTTTGAGCGCGTAGGGCGCGCCGCGGATCACGGGCCGGAGAAATCCGACGGATGGCCCTCGTTCGAACGTCACGCCCGGCGCCTCCGGCCTGGGAGCCCCCTCGGCCCAGCACCGGCCTTCGAGGCGGCTGCCGCCGGCGGCCCCGGGTTCGACGCGCAACTCGAGCCAGAGCCTGTGCCCCGGTCCCGGCCATTCCCAGGGTGCCGAAGCCACGACCTGCTCGTTGATCGTCAGCTCGATGACCGATGTCTGCGGAACCGCGCGGAATTGAAATTCGTTGTGATCCTGCATGCCGACACCGAAACGCGGGCGCGCGCGCCGGGTCGCTTCACCCGTCATGCGGGCGCGCACCGCGCCGCCGCCGCGCAGCGACTGGAACGCAACCACCTTGCCGTCCACCATCGGATCAGGCTGCATGACCAGCACCCGCCGCCCGTCGCGATCGACAACGGCGAAACTGCCTCGCATGAATTCCCATCCGGGAATCGACCCGCCGTCGCGCACGGAAGCCAGATCGACCTCCGTCCAGGCGCCGGCGGCCGCGGCGGACGTGCCGCCCGGAGACGGGTCGGCGGGAGCGAGCGCCGGGACACGCGCGCTCCACCACCAGAACCAGCCGGTCACCGCGAGCAGCAGCAACGGCAGCAACAATGAAAGCAGCGAACGCAGCGAGGACACCGCGGAAATGCTCAGCGTCCCGCCTTCCCTGTCAAATGCGCGCCTCCATCGGCCGATGAGACCATGAGGCGCTGGATCGAACTCACCGGCACGAAGGACTTGCGAGCCCGTGGTTCCGGAAAATCACGCTTTATGGAATCGACGGCATTCAGACATTCGGAGAGAGGGCGTTGTTCGCCCGCCCTGCACAGCCCAGCCTGAGGTTCCGGCTTGCCGCCGGTACTCAAACCCAAATACCTGTGCGGAAAACCGTTGCGTTGGAGTCCCGCCTTCAGGCGGAACGCGAAGCG
>CAZYHO010000385.1:0-5062 GCA_964647495.1 uncultured Akkermansia sp.
AACGCCCCGAAACCCGCCAGCGCCGCCTCCACCAAACCCTCGCCGCCCTCGCCCATGGCCGCAAATGGGCGCAACGTCACGACTCCGGCGCCACCTGAACGCCTCTCAGAACCTGTCGAGTCACGTGTATCTTATGATTTCTATACGCACGGAGCAGGCCTCTCCCTATGGATTCCTTCGCGGTTCCCATGCGGCGGCGTCTTTTAACCACGAATATCTCGAAGTCCACGAATGACGCAGCCGGGGAACCACAAACACCGGTCGGAATCGAAGAGTGGGTGTCTGCCTTTTCTTTCCCGGAAGTGTGATGCGGCGCCTCCGGCCCGCACGCCCCGCGGGCTTCCAGCCTGCGGAACCGGTTTTTGACCACGAATTCCACTCGACGAAACCCTCTACGTGCTCAAGGATTACCTGGATCCGGCCGCACTTCTCCAACCCGACAGCCCGGCCGCGGTCGTCGAACGCTTCGGATTCGACGCCTTCGGGTTCGACATGGGGACAGACACTCTATGAGCCACGCCTCGACATGGAACGCATCCTCATCCTTGATGGCGACTGAATCTGGCAGCATCCCCGGCGCCCGGAACTCGACCCATCTCCCTGTTCATCTGTCCATAGCACTCAAGAAATTGGCTTGACCGAAGCGGCCGCTCTCCCGTAATTGTCGTGCGCCCTTCACCCGTTCCCCACGCGCCTTTTTCCCGCCCACCCACCCCTGCTTCCACCCAAAATCGCCTCCGCCTCCACCAATCCATCCCCATCACCCCAGCCCCCCTCTCACCCCCCACCACAATGACGCGCGCCCATGAACTTACGCCCAACGCTCCAAAGCATATTCCTGGCAGTTATATAAGCCAAACAAGACCGATCGAATCCCGGTTTGAAACTCTTGCGGATGGTGATATTCGGCCTTGGAAACCAGGAACATTCTTGGCGTCCTTGGATGTTGCTCGGGACATCCCCAGTGTTGCTTGAGAGGGCCAAGGAATCGGTCATGACCACCACAAGTCCCATCGTCACGCTGTCCCCGCGAGACTACGACGCCGTATTATTCGATCTCGACGGCGTGCTGACCAAGACGGCGAGCGTGCACGCGGCGGCGTGGAAAAAACTGTTCGATGGGTTTCTCGAGCAGCGGGCCAAATACGCAGGCCAAGCGTTCGTCCCCTTTGACATCGATGCCGACTACCGGCGCCATGTTGATGGCAAGCCTCGGTACGACGGCGTCGTAGCCTTCCTTGAATCGCGCGGCATTGAGTTGCCCGTCGGCGCTCCCGAAGATTCCCCCGGACCGCAATCCGTGTACGCGCTGGGCAGGTTGAAAGATCAATACTTCATGCAACACCTGGAACAGCACGGCGTCCAAGCCTATGAAGCCGCTGTCGAGCTGGTCCGCTGCCTTCGGGCGCAGGAGATCAAGACCGCGGTCGTGTCCTCCAGCAATAACTGCGCGGCGGTGCTCGAAGCAGCCGGCATATCGGGGCTGTTCGACGCGCGGGTGGACGGGATGGATATCACCCGTCTTGCTCTCAATGGCAAGCCGGCGCCCGATGCTTTTCTGGAGGCGGCCCTGCGCTTCAAGGTTGAACCGGCGCGAGTAGCCGTCGTCGAGGATGCGATCGTTGGCGTCGCGGCGGGGCGCGCCGGAGGATTCGGGTGTGTTATCGGCGTCAATCACAGCGGACAATCGCATGCGCTGCGCGAGGCCGGCGCCGATGTGGTAGTGACCACTCTGGCGGAGGTCAGGGTGGCCGTGGAGTCGCCCTCCGCGTGGTCCCTGGCATATGAAGGGTTCGATCCCGAGAGCGAGGGAATCCGCGAAGCTTTATGCGCCCTTGGGAATGGCTATTTCGCGACCCGCGCGGCCGCGCCGTGGGCGGTGGCGGATGGCATCCATTATCCGGGGACCTATCTCGCCTGCGGATACAACCGGCTGCGCACCGATATCGCCGGCCGGGTGGTCGAGAACGAAGACCTCGTCAATTTCCCCAACTGGCTCGCGCTCGAGTTTCGCATCGCCGACGAGGACTGGTTCGACACGAGAACAGCAAATATCCTGTCCTACCGTCAGGAACTCGATCTCCGACGTGGTATGCTGTTTCGCGCCATAAGCTTCGAAGATGGCCAGGGACGGCGCTCCACGCTCAAGGAACGCCGCCTCGTCTCGATGGCCAATAAGCACCTGGGCGGGCTGGAACTGGCGCTCACCGCCGAAAACTGGTCTGCAAAGGTCACAGTCCGTTCGGCGATCGACGGGCGCATCGTCAATAAAGGGGCCAAGCTTTACCGCAAATTCAACAACCATCACCTGGAACCACTGGCGGGCGAAGCCGTCGGCGAGGACGGCGTTTGCTTGCTGGTGCGTACCTGCCAATCTCATATTCAAGTCGCGCAGGCGGCGCGAGCCCAAGGGTTTATCGACGGACAGCTTCACGATGGACCGCGGCGGGTCATCGAGGAACCGGGATACATCGGGCAAGAACTGGCCATCGACCTCCGGCAAGGCGAGACCTTGACGATGGAAAAGCTCGTCTCTTTCCATACCTCCCGAGATCAGGCCATCTCGGAATGCGTGCTGGCGGCGCGCAAGACAATTGAGCGCGCGGGACGTTTTGACGCCGTGATGGCGGATCACGTTGTCGTCTGGAAGCACTTGTGGCGCCGCTTCGATGTGCACCTGCAGCCGGCCGGTGCCGGGTTCACATTGAACGCGCCGATGCTGCTTCGGTTGAGCATGCTTCACCTGCTGCAGGCGGTGTCGCTCAACTCCATCGGATTCGATATCGGCGTGCCCGCGCGCGGCTGGACCGGGGAGGCCTACCAGGGCCACATATTCTGGGACGAGCTTTTTATCTTCCCGTTTCTCAATTATCGCATGCCCGAAATCACCCGATCGTTGCTGTTGTATCGCTACCGGCGCCTCGGCGAAGCGCGTGCCGCCGCCAGAAACGCGGGGCTCCGGGGAGCCATGTTCCCCTGGCAGAGCGGCAGTGACGGACAGGAGGAAACCCAGGCGTTTAACCTGAACCCGCACTCTCGACGCTGGGTGCCCGACAACTCCTATCTGCAGCGCCACGTGGGCAGCGCGATCGCCTACAACACCTGGCAATATTTTCAAGTCACCCATGACGTCGAGTTTTTGCAGTTCCACGGCGCCGAGCTGATTCTCGAGATCGCTCGCTTCTGGTCGAGCATCGCGACTTTCAACGACGAACGCGGACGCTATGAGATCAAAGGAGTGATGGGGCCCGACGAGTTTCATGAGGGGTATCCCGGGGCACCCATGCCCGGCCTCAACAACAACGCCTATACCAATCTGATGGCGGTATGGGTGCTGTGGCGCGCCCTCGACGTGCTCGAGCTGCTCCCCGACATTCGCCGCGCCGAGTTGACGACGCGGCTGGGGTTGTCCGCCCAGGAGATGACACGCTGGGACGACATCAGCCGCAGGATGTTTGTGCCGTTTCACGACGACGGGATCATCAGCCAGTTCGAGGGTTACGAAGAATTGGCCGAGCTGGATTGGCAGGACTACCGCGCGCGGTACGGCAACATCCAGCGCCTCGAGCTGATCCTCGAGGCGGAGAATGACAGCGCGAACCGCTACAAGCTGTCCAAACAGGCGGACCTGCTGATGTTGTTTTATCTGTTTTCCGCCGAGGAGTTGGGCGGGCTGTTCGCGCGACTGGATTATCCTTTCGATCCCGCGGTCATCCCGCGAAACGTCGCCTACTACGACTGCCGCTCGTCCCACGGCTCTACGCTGTCCCGCGTGGTCCACGCATGGGTGTTGGCGCGCTCGGACCGGCCGCGCGCGATGCGCTACTTCGCGGAAGCGCTGCAGAGCGATGTCAACGATATCCAGCAAGGTACCACCGCCGAAGGCGTGCATCTCGGCGCCATGGCGGGAACCGTCGATCTGGTGCAGCGGGTATCGACGGGAATCGAAGTAACGGGAGATGTCCTGCGGCTCAATCCGCGATTGCCGCAAGAGGTGGAGCGCCTGGATATGCGCATCCGCTACCGCGGCCATTCACTCGATCTGCGGCTCACGCGGGACGCGCTCACTGTGCGCGGACGCGAGCGCGGCGTGGCGCCGATCAAGCTGCAAATCAGAGACGATGTGTACGAATTCGTCTGCGGCAGCACGCGCGTTTTCAAGCTCGAAGCCCCGGCGCCATGAGCGTCGCAACCCTGCAGCAGCCAGAGACCGCAAATCACTCCGAATCCCTTCGTCTGCCTGGATCCTGAAATTGGAGGCTGTTGTTGTCGCTGGCGCCGCCCCTTCCCGCTCAGGACCTGGCGCCGCCTGGGCCGGCACTCAAGCTGGCGAAAACGGGACAATTCGTCGAACTCCCCCGGATGTCTTCAACGACTTCACCGAAGCCACGATCGAGGCGTGGGTGAAATTCAATGCATTCGCCAACCGTTGCCAGTGAAAGGCAGACACCCACTTTTCAATGCGCACCGGTCGATCCGCACCGGCCGCCATCCTGGAACTCTGCGGCAGGGCGTGTGGCGGGTCCCCCCTCAACCCATCGCGGGTTGGAGAAGCCTGCCGACCAGACCAGATACCGTATTCCCACCGGGTGTCGGCCGCCGCGGGCCGGGAAACCTCGTGAAGAAAAGTGGGCGTCTGCCTTCCGTTTTGTCCGGGGGGCCTGCAGGGTCGGTGAGCGAGACGCTGGCGGCGGTCGCCGGGTCCGCAATCCGGGCCTGTCGAGAATCGAGCCAGGGATGTCGGAAAATTTAACACATGGACGAGCCCTATTAAGTCGCTCTGAATAAGCCTATTATGCATGAGACCCAGCGGAGTGCCCGGAATGTGTCGGTTTTCTTTACACAAAACCTCTCCAGTTTCGCCTCGACTCCGGCTGGCGCCACGGCGAGAATTTTATTATTCGATATAACCGACTTAAACCAAAGTCGTTACGATTTACGGCGAGAACAATGGCACGCATCCAGCTTCACCATTCTGATCGCTCGTGCTCTTGCGAGCGTTCCCAACCACAATCCGTATATTCACGACACACACAAACACACATGAAAACAATACTTCTCA
>CAZYHO010000386.1:0-5060 GCA_964647495.1 uncultured Akkermansia sp.
CGCTTGCGTGCCCGGAGGTCACGCCCCACCCACAGGCCCGCTTCCATGCGTTTTTTAAAATTGCCCGCTCCAGAACGCAGACATGAAAGCGAAGCTCCGGGGTGGGACGCGAGCCTCCGCCGGGTGACCGACTAGGCGCAGCCCGGGATTGTCCCGGGGGGTGAGCCGATCTATGCTCCGGTTTCACGGCGATCCAATGATGCAACGATCCTTCACTCTTTTCCTGCTGGCGGCCTGGGGCGCCGTCGCTGCACCGGCCGTGCGGGCGGATGGACAGGCCGTCGAGTTCAACCGCGACATCCGGCCGATCCTGTCGGACAACTGCTTCGCGTGCCATGGGTTTGACGCGAAGACGCGGGAGGCGGGTTTGCGTCTGGACGTGCCGGACGGCGAGGGGGGCGCGCTGGTCCCTTCGAAGGACGGCGTGACGCCTGTAAAACCGGGCGATCCGGATGGCAGCGAAGTGTGGCGCCGGATCACCGCGATTTCCGAGGACGACGTGATGCCGCCGCCGAAGGCGCACAAGACGCTTTCGCCCGAACAGAAGGATCTCCTGCGCCGCTGGATCGAGCAGGGCGCGCCCTATCAGCGCCACTGGGCTTTCGAGCCGCCCGTGAAGCCGGCCGTGCCGGAAACCCGGTTCGCGGAACGCGCGCGCACGCCGGTGGACGCATTCCTCTTCTCCCGCCTCGAACGCGAAGGGCTCGAGCCATCCGCCGAAGCCGGTCGCGAAACTCTCATCCGCCGCGCCACACTCGCCCTCACGGGCCTGCCGCCCACCATCGCGGAAATCGACGCGTTTCTCGCCGACGCCGGGCCGGATGCCTACGAGCGGCTCGTCGACCGGTTGCTCGCCTCGCCCCACTTCGGCGAACAAATGGCCCGTCATTGGCTCGATGTGGCGCGGTATGGCGACACGCACGGCCTGCACCTCGACAACGAACGGTCGATGTGGCCGTACCGCGATTGGGTGGTCGGCGCGTTCAACAGGAACCTGTCGTTCGACCAATTCACCATCGAACAACTCGCCGGCGACCTGCTGCCGGCGCCGACCCGCGAGCAGCTCGTGGCCACCGGTTTCAGCCGCTGCAACGTGACCACGGGCGAAGGCGGATCGATCGACGCGGAATGGCTGTTCCGCTACGCCGTCGAGCGCACGTCGACCGCGGTGCAGGCCTGGATGGGCCTGACCGCCGGCTGCGCATCCTGCCACGACCACAAGTTCGATCCATTGTCGACGAAGGAGTTTTACTCGCTGTATTCTTTTTTCTACAGCGCGGCCGATCCGGCCATGGATGGCAACACGCTGCTCACGGCGCCGACGGTCCAGCTCGTGTCAGCGGAGAACGAGTCGGCCCTCGCGGATTTCGAGAAGCAGATAGCGGCCAGGGAGGCGCAGCGCCGTGACCTCATGCTGGCCCTCGAATACATCGATCCGGCCGGTCAGGATCCGCCGCCGGGACCGCAGTCGATCGAGACCGCCTGGATCGAGGACGTCGTGCCGGAAGGCGCGCGAGTGAGCGCCAGCCCGGGCCAGCCGACCGAGTGGGTGACGGCGGAGTCGGGCCATGTTTTCAGCGGCGAGCGCGCGCTGAAGCGCACCGATCCCGGTCTTGCGCAGGACGTGATCGAGAATCTCACGAACCCGCCGCTCGTCATCCCGCCGGGCGGCCGGTTGTTCGCGCATGTCTTTCTGGATCCGGGAAATCTGCCGCGCAGCATCATGCTCCAGTACCACAAGGCCAACTGGGAGCACCGCGCCGTCTGGGGTGACTACAACGCCATCGACTGGGGCGCACCGAACACCACCTCACGCGTTTCCATGGGCGCTCTGCCGCATGCCGGCGAGTGGACGCGCCTCGAATTTCCCGCCGAACAGGTCGGCCTGAAACCGGGTGACCAGATCACCGGTCTCGCGTTTACCCAGTATGGCGGCACGGTTTTCTGGGACAGGGCGGGCGTCGTGTCGGTTCTCGATCCGGCCGGCGATCCGGCATCGTCATTCGCCGCCTGGATCCGGAAATACGAGGCCCCCGCGCCGCCGGACGACGTGCCCGGCCCGGTCCGCGAGTCGCTCAATCGGCCCGCCGCCGACCGCACGCCGGAGGATGCCGCGCGACTGCGCGAACATTATTTGCTGCACGTCAACGCCAAGGCCCGGGAGGCGGGCGAGCCGCTCGCATCGGAAATCGCCGGCCTCAAAAAACAGCGCGACGATCTCCGGTCAGCGCTGCCGGCCACCTTCATCATGGGTGACGTCAACCCGCCTCGCCAGGCGCACGTCATGGAGCGGGGCGCTTATGACCGGCCGGGCGAGCCGGTCGAACGCGGTGTGCCCGCGGCGCTCCCGCCGCTCAAGACCGAGCCCGGCAAAGTCCCCAACCGGCTGGACCTCGCCCGCTGGCTGGTCGCGCCGGAACACCCGCTGACAGCGCGCGTCACCGTCAACCGGTTCTGGCAGCAGTTCTTCGGCGTCGGCCTGGTCAAGACCGGCGGCGATTTCGGCTCGCAGGGTGAGGCGCCGTCACATCCGGAATTGCTCGACTGGCTCGCCGTCGATTTTTGCGAAAGTGGATGGGACATGAAGCGGCTCGTGCGGCTCCTCGTCACGAGCGCGGCCTGGCGCCAGTCGTCGGTCGTGCCGGATCCCGCCCGCGATCCGGAAAACCGGCTGGCCGCGCGCTCGCCGCGCCTGCGGCTGGATGCCGAGGAATTGCGCGACCAGGCGCTGGCGGCGTCCGGTTTGATGAATCCGGCGATGGGCGGCAAAGGCGTCCGTCCATACCAGCCGCCGAACATCTGGGAGCCGGTCGGTTTCGTCGGCAGCAACACAGCAAACTACACGCAGGACACCGGCCAGGCGCTCTACCGCCGCAGCCTGTACACGTTCTTCAAGCGCACGGCGCCGCCGCCGTTCATGGCGAATTTCGACGCCCCCAACCGCGAGCAGATCTGCACCAGCCGCGAACGCAGCAATACCCCGCTGCAGGCGCTTCAACTCATGAACGACGTCCAGTTCTTCGAGGCCGCCCGCGGCCTGGCCGAGCGCATGCTCACCGAAGGCGGAGCGACCGCCGCCGAGCGCCTCGCCTGGGGATTCCGCACCGTGACCGCCCGCCGGCCGCGCCCCGAGGAAGCTGCCATCCTTGAAGCCCACATCGAGCACCAGCTCGCCTCGTTTCGCGAAAACCCGGAGCTGGCCGCCAAGGTCATCGACGCCGGTGATTCCTCGCCGCGCCCGGGGCTCGACCCGGCCGAACTCGCCGCCTGGACGCTCGCCGGAAACCTGCTCCTCAATCTCGACGAAGCCGTCACGCGCAACTGACAACCGCCCCGATTTCCATGAACCCGCTCATCGATCGCCATCTCCTCGCCACACGCCGGCAATTCTTCGGGCACAGCGGGCTGCGCCTCGGCGGCCTCGCTCTCGCCTGGCTCATGGGGCAGGACCGGACACGCGCCGCCACTCACGCTCCCGTGGCCCACCCGGCTCTTCCCGGATTCCCGCATTTCGCCCCGAAGGCGAAACGGCTCATCTATCTTCACATGAACGGCGCCCCGTCGCAGATCGATCTCTGGGACTACAAACCGCGCCTCAAGGAATTCTTCGACAAGGAGTTGCCGCCTTCCGTCCAGGGTGGCCAGCGGCTTTCGACCATGACTTCCGGCCAAAGCCGCTTCCCCGTGGCGCCGTCGAAGTTCGCCTTCACCCAGGAAGGAAAAAGCGGCATCTGGGTCAACAGCGAACTCCTCCCGCACACCGCGAAAATCGTCGACGAAATCGCGCTCGTCCGGTCCGTCCACACCAACGCCATCAACCACGATCCCGCGTGCACTTTCGTCATGACCGGCAGCGAGATCCCGGGCAGGCCGAGCATCGGGTCGTGGCTCGCTTATGGCCTCGGAAGCGACAGCTCAGACCTACCTGCTTTCGTGGTGCTCACGCCCGCTTTCCCGCGCACCGGCAACGGCCAGGCGCTCTTCACGCGGATGTGGTCGGCCGGTTTCCTGCCTGGCCGCTGCAATGGGGTCGCCCTGCGCGGCGCCGGCGACCCGGTGCTGTACATCCAGAACCCGGAGGGTGTCACAGGCTCCAGCCGCCGCGCGATGCTCGACGCCCTCGGCAGCCTCAACGAACTTTCTTTCGCACGCCTGGGAGATCCGGAAGTCCAGACGCGCATCGCCCAGTACGAAATGGCCTTCCGGATGCAGCGCAGCATCCCGGATCTCGTCGACCTCTCGGGCGAGCCTCAGCATGTGCTCGATCTTTACGGCCCGGATGTGACGCGCCCCGGCTCGTTCACCCAAAGCGCGCTGCTCGCACGGCGCATGCTCGAGCGCGGCGTGCGCGTCGTCCAGATCCTCCATCGCGGGTGGGATCAGCACGACAACCTCCCGGTCGCCCTCGCCAACCAGTGCAAAGACACCGATCAGGCCACCGCCGCTCTCGTCATCGATCTCAAACGCCGCGGCCTGCTCGACGATACGCTCGTCGTCTGGGGCGGCGAATTCGGCCGCACCGTCTATTCACAAGGCAAGCTTACCGAAGCAACCTACGGCCGCGATCACCACCCGCGCAATTTCTGCATGTGGATGGCCGGCGGCGGTGTCAAGGCGGGCATCGTCCACGGCGCCACCGACGATTTTTCCTATAACATCGCCCGCGATCCGGTGCACCTCAACGAGATCAACGCCACCATCCTGCGCTGCATGGGAATCGATCACAGCCGCTTCACCCAGAAGTTCCAGGGGCTCGACCAGCGGCTCACCGGCGTCGAAATGGTCGACCCGGTGCAGGCGATTCTGGCGTGAGCCCGGAAGTGATGCGGCGCCTCCGGCCCGCACGCCCCGCGGGCTTCCAGCCTGCGAGACCGATGGAACGCTCAATACCGCTATTATTTGTAGCAATTCATTATTTCAGATCCTGGTGGCATTGGGCGTCTCGCCTGCCGATGCGGTCAGCAAACAAGTGAACCTAAATTCGGGAATGGGATGGAACAGAAGGAACAAAGGTAACAAAGGCTGAGTCAGTTTGGGGAACAGATCGTCTGCCCGGTCTC
>CAZYHO010000387.1:0-5058 GCA_964647495.1 uncultured Akkermansia sp.
TTCATTCGCGGTTAATCGAACCGTATTGGCCTGAAGGCGGTACTCCAACCGAGAGGCTGCACGGAAAACCGTAGGGTTGGAGTCCCGCCGCGAGGCGGACCGCAAAATCCTCGTGAGGAGCATTGACATGCCGCCCACGGTTTTCTAAACTGCCCGCCGCTCCGGCGCCATCGTTTCCGCTGCATGAATCATTCCCCGTCACCAGCCCCACGCCGGGGACG
This sequence comes from uncultured Akkermansia sp., assembly GCA_964647495.1. Taxonomy (GTDB): domain Bacteria; phylum Verrucomicrobiota; class Verrucomicrobiia; order Verrucomicrobiales; family V1-33; genus CAJBME01. The sequence goes on from CAZYHO010000387.1 coordinate 222, forward strand.
CCTCGCTCTGAATCTCGCGGCTGCCCTGCTCGGCCTCCTGCTGGTCGCCCAGTTGATCGCCATCGGATGGGCGCTTCACCGCAAGCAGGCCGGCTCCGCCGCCGGGCTGCCGGCGCCGGCAGCCGACGAGGCGGGAAGCGGGACCGGAACCAATGCGGCCGATGCCGCGGTGACCGCGGCCTTGCCCGTCACCAGCGGGGCTCCCGCCGGCGCGGTGTCACCCGCCCCTGGCCCGGCTCCGGCCACCGAGGCGGCGGCCACCGAAGCGTTTCCGATCACCGATGAGCGCGTCCGGTTCTTCCTTGGCAGCGCCTTGGCCAGCCGTGACCAGGGGGACATGAAGGCCGCCCTGACGCAGCTTCGCGCGGCCTGCGACCTCCAGCCGGAGCACCCGCGCCTTCTTTACGAACTCGCCACGACCTATGATGCGATGAGCCTGACCGCCAAGGCGTCCCCGGTATGGGATCAATTGGCCGCCCTCGGCGAAAGCGGCGGCATTTATTTCAGGCTGGCCCAGGCGCGCTTCGAGCAAGGGGATGGCCTGCCGCCTCGCGAAATCGAAACTCCCCTGCGTCTCGGGAAAATCCTGGAACGCGCGCATCAGGATCCCGCCGGCGGCGAGGCAGTCACATTGAGAATCCCCGTGCAAGCGCTGGAAGGGGCCGCCATCGATCCCGGACACGTGTCGGTCGTCACCCAATTCTACGATGATGTCGACGGTGAAATCCTGGAAACCGACGCCGTCACCGACAACTGGCGCTGGCTGTCCGGCCAGTATCCGACATGGCGGACGAATTCCGTCGAGTTTCTCGAGCAGCCGTACAGCCGTCCGTCCGGACTGGCGCGGCACGCGGACACGGAGCGGCGTTATCACGGGTATGTGGTGAAGCTATATTACAACGACCATCTCCAGGACATGGTCGCCAAGCCGGCGCAACTGGCCAACCGCCGCGCCGAACCCGGCGAACGCGGCTTGCGGCAACCGGTCGAACTTTATGAACGGCGTCCAGGCCGCGGACGGCAGATCGATGACTCCCTGTTCCCCCCCCTGCCTCAATGACGGCAATTCCGGTTCGGTGCTGCGGTTTTCATGGTTCTCCTCGTTGTCCATGACGATCCCGAAGTGCGGCAGGCGCTTCATGCGGCGCTGACTGAACGGGGGCTCGGGCCGACACTGACCGCGGCCGGAACCGATGAGGCGCGGGCGCTGCATGGCACGGCCGGCCCCGCGGTGGAGGTGATCGTCGCGTCCGCCGCGCTGGCGCCTCTCGTCGAAGAATGGCGCCAGGCCGTGGGGCCGGTCCGGTGCGTCTTTCTCGCCGGCGATGATCTGCCCGGCCGGTCGGCCGCCCTGCCCGGCGATCTCCTGCTCCCGGGCGCCCCGCTCCCTGTCGACGCGCTGCTCGGATGGCTTGCTGCCGCCGGCGGCGAGAACACGGCCGCTGGCGCGAGTGCTATCGTGGATGCCGCGTCCGCCACGCCGGCGCCGGCGCCGTCCCCGGATTTCGCCGCCGTGCCGGCGCCGCGAGATGCCGTGGCGGGCGCGGGCGGCGCGGCCGGGCCGGCTTCCGTGCTCCTCGGCGACTACGAACTGCAGGAAATCCTCCGTGAGGACGAGCAGACCGTGACCTATCGGGCGCTCCAGCACTCCGTTCAGCGGATTGTGATCCTCGAGAGGCTGCGCTCATCGCAATCCCGCCAGCCGGACGCCGTGCGCGCGTTTCGTGCGCTGGTGCGCGCCCAGGCCGCGGTGATCCATCCCCGGATCGCCGCGGTGTACGAAGCCCAGGAGCAGAACGGCCGGGTCTTTTACACGCGCGAGTGGATCGAAGGAAAGAACTTGCTGTTGCTGCGCAAACAACGCCAGCGGTTCGGGCAGGAGACTGTGCTCGAACTTCTCTCCGCCGCTGCCGAGGCCGTGACCTGGCTGGATTCCCGCGGCATCCTGCGCCGGACGCTCGCGCCCTCCGATGTGGTCCTCGGTCGCGACGGCCTGCCGCGGATCGCCAATGTCGCGACGGGCAAGGCCCCGCCATTTCAGGACGAAAGCAGCGAAATCCAGGCGCTCGTCGCCGCCGCCGAAGCGGTGCTCGACACCGCCCGCCCGGCCACCGAGTTCCAGAGCATGGCCGTGCGCGTGCGCGACCACTCGCCGCGTGGTTTAAAATCCTGGGCCAGCCTGGCGCCCGTGCTCGCGGACCTCCGCCGCCACGCCGCCGAATCAAAGCCGCACCCGACACGGCGGCTCTCGGCCACCACCCAGGAAGTGGTGGCCGCCGGCCGCCGGCGGCAGCGCACGATCCTTGCCGCCGCCGCCGGAGGCGCCGCGCTCGCCGGGCTCGCGCTTTTCACCTGGCTGCCGTACTGGCGTGCGCCGCAGCCCCGGCCGCTCGATGAAATGATCCGCATTCCCGCGGGCGCATTCATTTACCAGGCCGGCGAAATGCGGGAGCTTCCCGAGTTCTGGATCGGCCAGCACGAGGTCACCATCGCCCAGTATGCGGAGTTTCTCGACGCACTGGCAGAATCTCCAGGTTCCCGCCATGATCATCCCGCCCAGCCGTCCGGCAAAACGAGCCATCGTCCGAAGGATTGGGACGGGCTGCTGGCCGCGGCGCGCAAAGGCAAAGCGTGGCGAGGCCAGCCGGTGGACGTGAATTGCCCTGTCACCGGAGTCGATTTCTGGGATGCCTGGGCCTACGCGCATTGGCGCGGCCGGCGCCTCCCCACCGAAGAAGAGTGGGAAAAGGCCGGACGCTCCACCGACGGCCGCCTCTACCCGTGGGGCCGCCAACCCGACGCGCCCCGGGCCAACACCGGCGCGGATTTCGCCGAAGGCCCCGGCCGCGGCGCCCAGGACGGCCACTCCGGTTGGGCGCCGGTCGATGCCTTCGCCGAAACCGACCTCAGCCCGTTCGGCGTCGTCGGCCTGGCCGGAAACGTCAGCGAGTGGACCAGTTCCACCATGCTCCATCCCGAAGTCCTCGACCAGCAGGTTCCCGTCATCCGCGGCGGATCCTACGCCTCGCGCCCCATGGACCTCACTCAACGCCGCCCCGCCGCCAGCGCCGAAACTGCCGACCCCGCCACAGGATTCCGCCTCGCTTCCGACCGCCCGGATTAGCCTGCCAAAAACACTGCCGCGGCCGCCACTCTCCCCTGTCCCCGACAGGCAATATGTGCGGTTCGGGGAGCGGTCCAAAGATTCCTGTTTTCAGATGGCGTGATCGGGCGCATGATGGTGTGTTCCGGCCAGGCTCCCACCGGCCCGGCCGCCTGGATCCGCACTGTTGTCATGACCCGTCATCGATCTCGCTCTCTGCCATTGTTGCTCTTCGCGGTTGCCGTGTTGGCCGCTTCGGCGACGCCGGCATTGGCGCAGCTTCAGGTGAAGCTCGAACTGAACCGCAACCGGTACGTCGCGTACGAGCCGATCCACGCCTCGGTGACCATCACCAACCGGGCGGGCAAGGATGTTGTGCTTGGGAGCATCAATGGTCCGAGCTGGCTTTCGTTCAATGTGGGGCGTGTCGGCGGGGACACCATCCTGCCGCATCATGGCGCCCTGCAATTCAAACCCCACGTCCTCGGGCGCGGCGAAACCATCCGCGAGACGGTGAGTCTCGGGCGTCATTACCCGCTGGGAATCATGGGGAATTACACGGTGCGTGCCAACGTCTATTTCGCCGAATTCGGCCAGCATCTCATATCCAACGTGCGCACGTTCGACGTTACCGACGGCACCCGCCTCTGGCGCGACAAAATCGGGGTCAACAAACCCGATGAGCCGACGAGCTACCGCGAGTTGAGCCTGCTCAGCTTCCAGGAGGATGACAAGATGAGCCTCTACGTCCGCATCCAGGAGGACCGCACGAGCCGTGTCCTGGCCACTTACTCGATCGGGCGACTCGTCCTCCAGCAGGATCCACAGGCCACCATGGATTCCGAGGACAACCTGCACGCTTTTTTTCTCACCGGTCCCAGGCTCTACCGCCATGTCGTGATCGATCCCGACGGCTACAAACTCAGCGAAACGGTCTACGAGTCCAAAACCAACTCGATTCCCGAACTCCGGATCACCTCATCCGGCGAGGTCCGGGTCTCCGGCGGCCAGACATACGACCCCCATCGTCCCCAGGAACGGCGGGAAGTGATCCGCCGGCTTTCCGACAGGCCGCCCGACACACCGGACGAAGACGTGCCCGACTGACGACCGCGCGGTCGAAAAGCGGACCGCCACCGCGATTCTCCGCCACTACCCCCGCGGGTTCCCATCCCCCAAGCAGCAAGCAGCAGTCGATTCCCGAGGAAGCTTCCTTCGGAGCGCCCGCCAGGCGCAGACTGTAAAGAGGACGGCCTCTGCATCGATGATTGAATGATGGGGCGGGCTTTCAGCCCTTTATCATGCGGGGCGGTCATTCCTGGGGCATCGCCCCAGGAATGGAGTTCGTACATTTGAGGGGAGGAATAATGCAGAGGTCCCGGCAAAGGCCACCCTGAAGGCATGGCGGAATTTTGCACGAACCGCCTGCGTGTCCTGTGGAAGGTGCAGCGGGGCACGGTACACGGATCAGAGGGGTTCGGTGCGAGGGACACATGTCCGCTTCCATGGGTTTTTGAAAAGCGCGAAGCGCCAATGCCCGCTCCGGAACTCATACGTGAAAGCGAAGCCTCGGGGTGGGACGCGACCTCCGGGCGCGTCAGCGGTGGCCGCGTGCAGAGGATGCCCGGTTCCCGATTCTCCCGAGGCATCTGAGCAGGAGGCGAAAGCTATTCGAGACACCCTTGGAAAGCCGAACCCAACAGCAAAAGTGCTCAATTCCGATATTCGAGTGGG
>CAZYHO010000388.1:0-5050 GCA_964647495.1 uncultured Akkermansia sp.
ATCGATGAGGAGTTTCTGGTAACCTTGGGGGACGCCGTTGTCTTCGGAAGTGGTGGCGATGTGATAGAGGACCGGGTGTTCGCTGTCGTTTTCGGGTTCGCGGAGGACGAGACGGACCGGTTTGCCTGCGGGAGCGGCGTCCGGCGCGACGTCGAGTGTCAGGGTGATGTCGCCACCGGCCTCCGGCACCTCGACGTCCGCGGCCGTGACTCCGGGCGGCAGATCGAGCGCCACGAGGCGCAGCTTTTCCTTGAAGCCATGCCGTGGTGACACCTTGGCCTTGATTTCCGCTGATTTGCCGACCTGCGCCTTGACCGCGTGATCCGGTGTCGAGGCCTGCACCGACGGAACCGGCGGCGCCACACTCAGGCGGTAGTAGATCGTCTCGCCGCCGCGTTGCGCGACGTCACCCACCACCGCCGTGTATTCGCCGTCCGCCGGCGCGGTCCAGACGAGCCGTGCTTCCAGTGATCCGCCGTCATCGTCGTTGGACGCCATCTCTTTGCCGGTGTCATCGAGGATCTTCAGTCGCGGATCGATTTCCGATCCCTGTCCGCGGCCCGTGACTGCGATCTCCAGCTCAGCGTCCTTCGCGGCGTGAAAAACATACCGGTCCTCCTCCCCACGCTTGTCCAGGCGTCCGCTCACTGCCGACGGGATGGACAGGCGCCGCGCGTCGCCGCTTTCCACGGTCTCGGCGACGTCACTGAACACGACAGGCACTGAGGCCGGGACCGAAGCCGCGGGATCGAAACGAAGCGCTGTGTGCCCGTTCAAGTTCCATCCTTCGAGTGTCAGATCCGCGGGCTGCCCGCGCGTGACGGCCATGGGCCATGTATTTCGCACGACCGCCTCCGATGAAAGATGGAGGCGGTACACGCAAGTCTCGCCGCCTGCGAAGCGGATCTCGGTCGAGGCGGGGTAGGCATGCCCCATCGTCTGCACGATGTATTTCCCGTCCCGCGGCGCGGTGAAGGCGAGAAATGGATCCATGGTCACATGGTCGTGATTGAACGCGAGAACGCGGCCGGCCTCGTCGCGCACATGCACCATGGCATCGAACCCAGCGGCCAATTCGTATGCCTCGACGCGGGCCACCAGCACCTGGCCTTGCCGCAGCGTGACGGCAAATGAATCGACATCGCCTCGTTTTTCATGCCTGCCGTTCACCGTGGCGACCGGCCCGGCGACCTCCTGTGGCGCGCGAAAGTCATCGTTGGGTTCGACCTCCAGTGTTTGCGGCGTGTCGGCAATCACCAGCGCGATGGGCGCCGATGCCCCTTCGGCATTGAACGCCCGAATCGACACGGGACCGGACGGCGTCGCGTCCGGAACTTCGATCGATCCGCGGCCTGCCTCCTCTCCGGCCGTGAAGACAATCCCGGGCGCCTCGAACCAGACATCGCACGGCCAGGGATCGAATGTGCCGACAAGGTGGACCTCCGCGGTCGTGCCGCGCTGGATGGCCGGCGGATAAACGTGTGTGAGCGACGGCTCCGCGGCGGGGAGAGACGCAAGGGACGCGAAATACACAAAGGGCGCAAGGCACGCGAAGGAGGCGAGAAGCGGGGGCGGCCGCATGGCTCAGACGAAGAGTTGCTTGATGAGGCGGCCGTCGTTCACGAGCGGCACCGGACGCCCGGCCGTCGTGTACATCGTCTGATGCGGATCGATACCCAGTTTCGTGTACACGGAAGCGGCGAAATCTTCGGGCCGGCAGACATTCTCCGAAGCGTAATACCCCTTGGCGTCGGTGGCTCCGACGATCTGGCCGCCCGGAATGCCCGCGCCCGCCATGAGCACCGACATCGCGTGCGGCCAGTGATCCCGGCCGCCGTCCTTGTTGATTTTCGGCGTGCGGCCGAACTCGCCCAGCACCAGCACCAGCGTCGTGGCGAGCAGCCCGCGCTCGTCGAGGTCGGAAATCAGCGCGCTGACACCCTGGTCGAGCGTCTTGAGCTGGTCGCCTTTGTACGCGGCCTCGATGCCGGTGTGATGATCCCACCCGCCCCAGTTCACGGTCACCCAGGACACGCCCACCTCGATCAACCGCCGCGCGAGCAGCATCCGCTGGCCCATGTCGGTGCGGCCGTAGCGCTCGCGCACATCCGGATCCTCGCGCTTCAGATCGAAGGCCGACTGCGCCGTGGGCGAAAACACCAGGTCGAATCCCTGTTCGTAAAACCGGTCGAATTCCACCGCCGGATCCTCCACCACCCGGTCGTGCGTGCGCTTCATCCGGTCGAGGGTCGCGCGCAGCTCGCGGCGCGATTTGATCCGCCCTTCGGCGAGATCACCCGGAAGCACGACATCGTGCACGCGGAAAGAATCGGAGTTCGGATGCCCGCTGATGATGAAAGGCGCGTGTTCGCCGCCGAGAAAATTCGGGCCGCCGGATCGCGTGTTCGAAGGTGTGGCCATGTACGCCGGCAGCCCGCCGCGCACGCCGCGCGCCTGCGACACCACCGACCCCATCGACGGGTGGAACGTCACGAAGGCGCCGCATCCGACAGGCACGGGCGTGGGCGTACCGGTCATCATGTAGTGGTTGCCGCCGCCGTGGTTCGGATCCTTGTGGCAGATGGACCGGACCACCGTGAACTTGTCAAAAACCCCGGCGAGCTTCGTCACGGGTTCGCTGAAATGCACGCCCGGCACCGAGGTCGGCACCGTCTTGAAAACGCCACGGATTTCCTCAGGCGCCTCGGGTTTGGGATCGAATGTCTCGAAATGCGACGGCCCGCCATCGAGCCAGATCATGATGCAGTTGACCGGCCCGCGCGCGGCGGCCCCGATCGCGCCCGCCGCGCCCGCCGGCGCCTCGGCGGCCAGCGCCCGCAGCCGCATCAGGTCGCACATCCCGTAGCCGATCAGCCCGCGCAAGCCGAGCTGGATGAAGTCGCGGCGGGTTACGCCGTCGCAGTAGTGGCGATGGATCATGTCAGTGGTTGAAAACGAATTCGGCCGAATTGACGAGCGACCACAACACATCCTCGATGGCCTGGCGCCGGGCGGCCGGGTCGTCGGTGAAGGCGGCGGTGGCGGCGGCCAGCTCGTCGTCGTTTGGAAATCGGGTATAACACGCGAGGTAGAGTTCCGTCACGATATCTGACGGCGCGGCTGACCCGGAGGCGAGCCGCTGCACGGTGGCGCCCGGCTCGTCGCTGGTCAGCTTGGCGTGCAGTTGATCGGAATTCATGAGGTGGAGCGACTGGCCGATGGACGGCTTGAGATTGCGCTCGCACGGGCAGTCGCTGCTTGAGTTCGGGCGCCCGAAGGCATCCATGGTGCGCGAATCGATCTTGTAGGTCCATGCTTGGGCGGCGCGGCTGCCGGGCGGCAGGCCGGGGTAGGCGGTCGGCACGCCGGTGATGTCCGCGAGCGCATCGGCCATGGTTTCCGCGCCGAGGCGGCGGCGATAGGCGCGCGAGAAGTGGCGCGTGTCGGCGCCGTTGGTGGCGTTCGGTTCACTGCTCAACTGATACGTGTGTGAGTTCATGATGAGCCGCATGAGCGCCTTCACGTCGTACCGTGCACGGACAAGTTCCGTGGCCAGGGCATCGAGGAGAAGCGGATGGCTCGGCGGGTTGGACAGCCTGAAATCGTCCACCGGATCGACGATGCCCTTGCCGAAGAACCGGCTCCAGACGCGGTTCGCGATGGCCCGGGCGAAAAACGGATTGGCCGGATCGAGCAGCCAGTCCGCCAGCGCGGCGCGCGGATCGTCGCCGTCCTCGAACTCGGCGGGCGGCCCGTCGAGCGGCTGCGGCCGCATCGCCTCGCCCGTGACCGGATGTTTGTGGGTCCGGCCGGCGACGACGAAAAACGTCTCGTTCCCGCCGGATATCGGCGTCGAGATGCCTCCACCCTTCTGGCGCAGCGGCGCAAAGAAGGCGGCGAACCGATGGAAATCGTCCTGGCTCCATTTTTCGCTCGGGTGGTGATGGCACTTGGCGCAGTCGAGCCGCACGCCGAGGAAGATCTGGCTGAACAGCGTGGTCAACTCGGCCGGTTCGCGGCGGTCGCGGTACACCACCGCCGGGCCGAGCCGGTGGGTGTTGCCTTGGGCGACGAGGATTTCGCGGGCGAACTGGTCGATCGGCGTGTTGCGCCGGAAGTGGTCGCGCAGCCACTGGTCGAGAATATAGACGCTCTTGACGCCGACGCGGTCGGGGTTCGGCCGGAGCAGGTCGGCCCACTGCGTCGCCCAGTGGTCGGCGTATCCCGGGTGTTCGAGGAGGCGGTCGATCGCGGCGCGGCGTTTGTCCGGACTCGGGTCGTCGAGAAAAGCGCGGGCCTCTTCCGCGCTCGGGAGCAGGCCGATGGTGTCCAGCGATGCGCGCCGGAGGAATTCGCCGTCGCTGCAGCGATCGGACGGCAGCAGGCCCATCTGGCGGAATTTCGCGTAGGCGAGAGCATCGATGACGTTGGTGACAGGAAGGCCGGCATACGCGTCGGCGGGCAGGATGCGGTCGGCAGGCACGATCACGGCGGAATCACCCACCACACCCATGAAACGCGCGACGATAACGGCCTGACCGCTGACCTGATCGATGCTGACCACGCCGTCCTCGTTCACACTGGCGATCTGGTTGTCGTTCGCGGAGAAAGCGGCCAGATGCGTGACGTCGCGCACCGATCCATCGGCATGATGAGCGTGGACGATGAGCCGCTGGCGCGCGCCTTTGCGGTAGCGGCGCTCGCCGGGGATGACTTCGAGCCTGGTCAAGGCCGGCTCCTCGTCGGCGCGGAAAACCAGTCCTCCGCGGATCCACCGGACCAGCGCGCGGTAGGCATCCGACTCGCGCGTGAACCGTTCGCCGCCTTCGTGCGGCACTTGCTGCGTTGCCTTGAGAAGGAGCAGGCTTTCGTCCGGCGCCGCGGGAAAAATGCGGCGGCCGCGCGACGCGGTCACGATTTCACGAAAGTCCGATGCCGGGTCGAAGGAAAACACACTGAGCCGAAACCCGTTCTGCCCTTCCGCCTTGGCGTGGCAGGCGCCCGCGTTGCAGCCGGCGCGCCCGAGCACCGGCAGCACGTCCCGAACGAA
>CAZYHO010000389.1:0-5050 GCA_964647495.1 uncultured Akkermansia sp.
ACGTTGCTCCTCGTCATGAAAAACAATAGCCCACACGCGGCCTGGGGCAACGGTGGCGAGTTTGCCTTTCACGGCCTCATCAAATCGGCCGGAAGGGCATCCGAAAGGCTGTCAGGGAAAGCGGTGCGAGCGTTATTGCTGTTCCGCCTGGGGCGCGGCTTGCGGCCGGGCGGCGGGCCGTTTCGGGGCGTCGGGCGTATTGGTTTTGGGGAGTTGGGCGGCGTGTTCGCGTTTCACGTTGGCGAACGCCGGGTCATCGGCAAGGTTTTTCCACTCGTGGGGATCGGCGTCGCGGTCGTAGAGTTCCTCGCTGCCGTCGGCGTAGCGGATGCAGCGCCAGCGTTCGGTGCGGAGGGCGTGGTTGCAGGCGCCGTGGATGATCTTGCCTCCGCCCTGCGCGGACCACCCGGCGGCCATGAAATGCCGGGTGAGCGTGACCGCCTCAGGCATCGCCGGGCGCCACGGCTGATCGTTATGATACACGCCTGAGGTGGACGGTCGGATGCCTGTCAGGACAGCGGACGGACAAGGAAAACAGCAGGCAATCATGCCATGAAGCATCCGGTCGAATGCCTCACTCACAACAGAAAGCCGCGTTTGCGACCGGCATGAGACTCAAGTGCCATAAGCCTTCAGAGCCTCGTGCCACCAGGCGTGCAGTTCTTCCTCCGGCAAGGTCCACACGCGGCTGTGCAGCCAGGCCATGCTTTCCGCGTCCGACATGACGCGGAGTTGTTCGGCAGGCGCCAATGCGGCCGGCCCGCGAGCCAGCAGGGTGGTGCGCAGCGCGAGGATTTCCGGGGAGCCCGCGCCGGCTTCCTCCAGTTCTTTCGCGTAGACCGGGTTGAGCTGTTTCTCGCGCAGGAGCGATACATGGATCGCGTTCGTGTATGGATCGACGATCGCTCGTGTCAGCCGCGCGTTCGCCTCGGCCGGCGGCTCCGACGCGTTTTCAGGCAACGCGAGCCGCTCCGCCAGCCGCTCCACTTCCGCCGGCGGCGCGATTTCCTCCGGCGTCAGAAACAATCCGAGCCGGCGCGCCAATGCGCCAGGACCGCGGCGGCTCGATACGACCGAAAACGGAATCGATAACACCAGACCCGCCAGCACCGGCACGAACCACCAGAAGCTGTCGCGCAGCCAGATCCAGGCGAACACACCGAACCCGAGCCCCGCCGCAGTGTGCCACCAGTGCGCCTTCCAGGCGTCCACCCAGCCTGTGCCGCCCGCCGCCCGGTTCTGCGGCGCCCACATCACCTCGCGGCCCAGCAGGTTCGTCAGCACGAACTGCGTGTGAAACAACATCATGATCGGCGCCTGGAGCGCGGAAACGACCGTCTCCAGCAGCACGCTCAGCGCCGCCCTCCACCAGCCGCCGAAGCCGGCCCGCCGCGCCGGCGAGAGCGCGAGATCGGCCAGCGCGAATATCTTCGGCGCGAAGATGATCCCCATGCTGATCCCGAACACCAGAAGCCCGTGCTCCGCCATGCTCAGCCCTTTGAGAAACGAGGTGGCCGAAGCCGCCGGAATGTCCGAGAGATCAGTCAGGTTCTTCTTGTGAAACTTGATCCACGCGTACACGAGCATAAACGCGAGCCACAACGGCGAGGCCAGATACGCGAGAATGCCCAGGATGAGGTGAACCCGGCTGATGCCGCGAAGCCCCTTGGCGAGAAGCAGCAGCGAGTGCTGCAGGTTCCCCTGGCACCAGCGCCGGTCGCGCGCGGCAAAATCGCTCAGCGACTGCGGCCCCTCTTCCCACGATCCGTCCAGATCCCACGCCAGCCAGACTTCCCAGTCCTCGCGGCGCAACAAGGCCGCCTCCACAAAATCGTGGCTCAGAATGTGCCCGCCAAACGGCTTCTTCCCGGGCAGCATCGGAAGGTCGCAGTTATGCATGAACGGGTCGACGCGGATGATCGCGTTGTGACCCCAGTAGTTTCCACCGTCCTGGACCCAGTAATTCAGGCCGGCGCTGAAGAGCGGCCCGAAGAGCCGGCTGGCAAACTGCTGCAGCCTCCCGAAAAGCGATTCGTTGTTGATCAGGCCCGGCACCGTCTGGATCAGGCCGACCGTCGGGTTCGCCTCCATCAGACGCACGAGCGAAACCAGAGTGCGGCCGGCCATCACGCTGTCGGCGTCGAGCACCACCATGTACCGGAACCGGCTGCCCCAGGCGTTGCAGAAGTCGCGGATGTTGCCGCTCTTTTTCTCGCGGTTGATCGTGCGCCGCCGGTAGTGGATTCGCCCCAGCCCGCCCAGCTCGCGCGCCATCTCGAACCAGCGCATTTCCTCCTGCACCCATTTCCCGGGGTCGGTCGAGTCGCTCAGGATGAAGATATCGAAGCGCCCGAGCTGCCCGGCCGCCTTGAGCGATTCCCACATCACCCGGATCCCTTCGTACACGCGGATGACGTCTTCGTTGTAAATCGGGATGACAATGGCCGTGTTCACCCCGGAAATGTCCAGGCTCTCCCATTCGTTGAGCGCCGTCACCCGCCCGCGGTCACCGATCCGCAGCACAAAAAACCCGTAGACAGCGTGCAGACAGCCGAAACTCACCGCGAAGCTCAGGACGAAAAACAGCGCGGCCAGCACGCCGTGCCAGCTCGTCCAGTCGAGCCGCAGCAGCAGGTCGGCAAACAGCCATGTGTTGGCCAGCGCCAGCACAAGCGCGCTCGACACGAAAAAGAACAGCCGGCGGCCCCGGCTCACCGGGTGCCGGACGCGGATCTTTGGCGGGCAGGCTCCGGTGTTGCGGGAGGGATCGTGTCCCGGAGACGCGGGAGCGGAGGCGGGTCGTGCTTCGGACATGGTCGAATCAATGCGCCATCAGCCACACCCCCACCGCCGCGGCGAGCAGGACGAACCAGAGCGCCATCATTTTTGAATACGGCCGGCTGCTCAGCGTGGTCAGCGTGTGGATCGGGCCAAGGTCCATCGGCCGCGGCTGCATCGAGCTGATCTGGAAATCCGGACCGGCACGCAGATAGCTTTCGCGCATCGCCTTGACGAAATCATCCGGCCACGGCCCGGGCGTGAGAAAGAGCGTCTGCCATTTGCCGGGCACGTCGGCGAGCAGCATCGCCAGGCGGCCTTGGGTGGCGATGCGGTGCGGCGTGTCGGCCACGTCGGCGCCCAGCACGCTGCCGACCCAGTCGTTGATCTCTTTGACTGCCTCCTCCATGGCCAGCTCGGTGGGCGCCGCACCAGTCTCGGCGCCCGCGCGGCGGCTGGCCCGGCCGAGGATCCGGTACACGTACTGGCCGAGCAGGAACTTGTTCCGCAGTCGCAGGGCGGTCAGGTACCGCTCGACCTTGACGTAGGCTTCGTTCCACTCGTCGAGCGTTTGCCCGGGCGGAATCTGGATCTGGCTCAGCGGGGATTCCACAGGTAGTCCCAGGTTTCGGTGAGCACGGTGTCGCCTTTCTTGAGCGTGCAGCGCAGGGGCACCGCCTCCTCGAGGCCGGCCGCCGGCTCGAACTTCAGAAAAGCGCGCCACGATTTCTCGAACTCGTTCCACAGCACGACCGCCTTGCTGAAATGCCCCATGCCCGCCGGACAGGACGGCACCGCCACCGGCGGATCGTCCGCGCTCACCTTGCCGGTGAACTCGCCCGCGAAATCGATGACGATGTCGCGGACCTTCGGATTGCCGGGATCGGCGCCAAAGCGCGTGCCCAGCACGAAGCTCGGCGAAAGGCGTTCCTCGCCGCCCGTGCCTGACTCGAGCGTGTATCCGAAGCGAAACGGTTCGCCCGGCTTCGGCAACCGCGACGGACTCCAGAACGCCACGATGTTGTCTTCGTATTCGCTGACGGTGCCGATCTCGACAAGCCGCACCTGGCCCGGTCCCCACTTTCCTTTCGGACGGATCACCATGCTCGGCGTGCGGTGGTACAGGTTCGTGATCTCGCGGTAGTTCAGGTAATGGCGATCGCGCTGGAGCAGACCGAACGCCTTCGGGTTGTCGGCGGCGAAGACGCTGTGGCGGATCATGTGATGCTTCGGCGGGTTGCTCAGCGGCCGCCAGACGATCTCGCCGTTCTCCATCAGAATGAGCAGCCCGTCCGTGTCGTGCACCTCGGCCCGGTAGTCGTCCGGCTTGCTCTCGCTGTTTTCCCCGAACCAGAACATGCTCGTCAGCGGCGCCAGCCCGATCGTCTTCAACGGGACGTACGGCGTCTTCTGCGCCTCACAAGCGGCCCGCACGAGCGCCTCGTCGCGCCAGTACAGCACGGCGTCCACCTCGGCTTCGCTCCACTCCCCGGGCCGCAGCGTGATCCGGTAGGCGCCGGTGCAACTGCGGCTGTCCAGGAGCGCGAAAAGTGTGGTGTGCGTGGCGCCGAGCTGCGGCTTGCCGAGCCAGAACTCCGTGAAAAGCGGAAACTCCTCTCCCTCGCCGCAGTTGATGGCCAGGCCGCGCGCCGACTGCCCGTATCGCGACCCGCGGCCGAGCACGCGAAAGTAGCTCGCCCCCTGGAACACGGCGAATTCGTCCATCCTCCCCGGGTCGTTCAGCGCATACAGCAGCTTGAACCCCGCGTAACCCGCTTCAGCCGGCATCTTCTCGCGCAGGCCGGGTACGCGCGCATAGTCGAAGAACTCCGGGGAAAACCGGATCGGCTGCGTGTACCCCTCCGCCGTGAATTCGTGCATCTGCACAGGCTCCTGGTAGATGTAGCCGGGATGAAAAAACTCCGCCCAGAACGGGCGCTCGTCCTTGCGCCAGAGCGCCTGGTCGGAATTGAAACGAACCTCGCGGTAGCGGTCGTAATTCAGGCTCTCGACACTCAATTCATCCGGCAGCGTGCCGCGCAGGTCCTTGAAGCCCTCCCTGGATCGGTCCTCCGCAAGCCGGGCCACGTACTCCAGCGTGATCTCCTGTTTCTCCACCGCTGACCACGCGGAGGAGACCCCTGCCAGCATCACCACCGCCGCCGCCAGGCGGGCCCACATGCACACAAATGACATACGCCGCATAACCAGTAACCGGCCCGGGCAAAATGTCATCGACTTCTATTGAATATTCACTTTGCCTGATCCGTCT
>CAZYHO010000390.1:0-5042 GCA_964647495.1 uncultured Akkermansia sp.
CCGGCACCCCCGGCAGGCCCCCGCCGCCCGACGGCGGACTCCCCACGCCGCCGCCGCGCCCACCGATCGCGCCCGGAAAACGCGTGCCTGCCCGTATAGTTCGACTGTCGCTCTGCGAAAAGTCCCGCAATTCGTCAGTCCCGCAATTCGTCTGTCGCCTTATGCGCGATCCTGCCCCCGGACACGGCCGAATTGCTGCGGCGCGCCTGGCGGGCACCGCAGCCGACAGCCACCCGATGGGTGGACTCGCTGCCGCCGCCGCGATCTCGCTCTGCGCGTTGCGGTGAAATCCTCGAACGGCCTTGATGCCATCTCGTGGCCCGCCGCGCTGATACTTGGGCTCGGGAACGCGCGGCTGCTCGCATAGGTTGACTGTCGCTCTGCGGGGCAGGGGCTTCGCAATTCGTCTGTCGCCCTATGGCGAACGGGCGCGGCGCATGGTCGAATTCGAGGAATTGAGGGGTGCCGGCTGCGGGCACGCGTTGGTGGACCTTTTTGCTCTGCACGCCAAGGGGAGGGGGTTCGAGAGGGCTGGAAGATTTGCTTGGCGAAATCCGGATAATCCGGCATGGTATGCCTTGCCCGACCGGGCACCGAACCATCAACCACACACCCCACCGATGAAAACTCTGTTCACTCTTGCCGCCGCGCTCTTCTTCGGCGCCGGTGTTGCTGCCGCCGATCCCGTCAACAAACTCTGTCCCGTCAGCGGCAAGGCCGGGGATCCGGCGGTCATCTACAAGTACACGAAGAAGCTGGGCTTCTGCTGTGACAAGTGCAAAAGCAAGTTCGAGAAGGATCCTGCCGCCTTTGCCGAGAAGATCGCCAAGTACAAGACGGACAGCAAGAAGTGCATTGTGAGCGACGAGGACGCCGACGCCGAAAAGACACTGGAATACAAGGCGGAGGTCACGGCCTGCTGTGGCAACTGCGAAGCCAAGATCAAGGCCGAGCCGGACAAGTACATCGCCAAGGCGCTCAAGAAGGAGAAGGACAAGGAGTAGGCCCGCTGAAAGCGGCGGAGCGCTGGGCCGGGCTCTAGACGGGCGCGGCCATGTGGCGTGTTGCGGGCGCGTCCGGCCGGAACGGCGCGTCGAAGGCCTTCTCGAAGTCAAAGACGTCGGCGAAGTCCGAAATCTGATCGTCATCGGATTTCGAAAAAATCCTGGCTTCGATGAGGTTGAAGACGACGTGGCCGACGTCCAGCGTCGAGTGGAGTCCCCAAGTGGCGAGGACGACGCGGCTCAGGGGACCGAATTGCGAGAGTGCGAGGTCGCGAAAGCCGTCGAGGATTTCCGGTCCGTTGAGGTGGCCGGTGGCGCGGCGCCGGTTGCGCTGGGCGAGGCGTTTTTGGGCGTGGTCGAGGGCATCGCGCACGAGCAGATACGCTTCTTTCGGGTAGCGCGGGTCGCGGGCGAGGCATTCTCGCACACCGTCGTCGAAGGTGAGCCTGAGATTCATGGTGATTGGTGGGACGCGTGCGGAGCGGAGTGGATCGTTGGTGCGGCTGGCGTGAGATCCTGGACCGGGCGCGCGCGGGAGTATTTCACCAGCGCACCCAGAACGACAATCCCCAAAAACGCGAAAACGAGCCATCGCTCCTGAACTGTCAGGCGATCGGCGCAAATGGCGGCGAGTTTTTCGATGAAGGCGGGCATGATGAGGCGCGCAGGGGCGAGGCGCGGTGGAGGTCGAGTGTGCCCAACGAAGTGGGGCCGCAATATCTGTCAGCCGCCGCCGATGATTCTGGCCGTCACGCCGCCATCGCCTGGAAGCGGGCGCGATGGATCGCCTTGCCGGCAGCGATCCACTGGCGTTCGAAGTCCGTGAACGGGTATGGAAATGCGTCCACGGGCCACTCTATTTCGCGGAACCCACCGGAATCGCGGATCACGGCCACGGCATCGGCGAAATACTCCGGGCAATCGGTTTTGAAGAGCCATTCGCCGCCGGGGACGAGCGCGCGGCGGACACCGAGGCAGAAGTCGGGCTGGACGAGGCGGTTTTTGGCGTGTTTTGCCTTCGGCCAAGGGTCGGGAAAGAGCAGGTGCAGGCGGGCGACGCCGCTGGCCGGCAGCAGGAAACGCACGGCGTAGCGCGTGTCGATCTGGCAGGCCTTGACGTTGGCCAATCCGCGGCGGGTGGCCCGCCGGGCCACTTTGCGTGCGCGTCCCAGGAGTTTTTCGAGCCCGAGGAAATCGCGTTCCGGGTGGCAGGCGGCGAGGTCGATGAGAAATCCGCCGTCGCCGCACCCGGCGTCGACCTCGAGCGGGGCGTCGGGGCGATCCGGTGTGGCCACAAAGATTTCGTTCTTTTGCAGCGCACGGAAATAAGCGGGCGGCTCGTAGAGGCGGGCGGCGCGCACGCGTAGAAGTTCGGGGGTGGTGGCCGTCATGGTGGCACAAGGGACGCGTCGCGGAGGCGTGTGCAAGCGGGCTTGCCATCGCCGCGGGTGAGGCATGGTAGGGCTGTCCTGTCGTGTCTTCGTCCCCCGTGCGCATCCCCGTCGTTGCCAAACGCGGCATTTATTTGCCGGAGTGCGGGCTTTGGCTTGATCCATGGGACCGGCAGGAGCGCGCGTTCGTGTCGCATGCGCACTCCGATCACTTTGCCGCCCACAACCGGATCATCGCGAGCAAGGGGACGGCGCGGCTGATCGAAGCGCGCTTCCGCGGGACGCATGTGATCGAGCCCCACATGTTTGGCCGCGCGTGGAAGTGGCGCGGGCACAGGCTGATGCTGCTGCCGGCCGGTCACACCCTTGGCAGCGCCCAGATCCATGTGACGCGGCTGGCCGACGGCGCATCGCTCCTCTACACCGGCGATTTCAAGATCCGCACGTCGCGCACGGCGGAAACCGCCCGGTTTGCGCAGGCCGGCACCCTGATCATGGAGACGACCTTCGGGCTGCCGCGCTTTCGCTTTCCGGGCACGATCAAGGTGCGCAATGCGCTCATCCGGTTCTGCCGCGGCTGTCTCGATGAAGGCGAAGTGCCCGTGCTTGTGGCGTACGCGCTTGGCAAGGCTCAGGAAATCATGGCCCAGCTCCGCGACGCCGGTTTTTCCTGGGGGCTCCATCCGGCGTGTTTCGAGATGACAGCCGCGTATGAAGCCCAGGGCATCCGCTTTCCGCCCTACACCAGCTTCGGCGACGGCGCCGACCCTGCCGGCAAGGTGCTGATCGTTCCGCCGAACGCGGTGCGCAGCCAGATGGTCCGGCGCATCAAAGCGCGGCGGCTGGCCATGTGCACCGGCTGGGCATTCACGCCCGGCGCAAAATACCGCTATCAGGTCGATGAAGTCTTTCCGCTTTCCGATCACGCCGACTACGCGGAATTGCTCGAAGCCGTCGACCGCGTCCAGCCGCAGCTCGTGCTGACCACCCACGGATACGCCGCGGAATTCGCCTGCGACTTGCGGGAGCGCGGCATCGAAGCGTGGTCGCTCGGCGCGGACGACCAGATGGAATTCTCGTTCGGCCTGCGCGCCACCAGCGGCGATCCGGCGCCGGACGAGGCGACTGCGGATGCGGCCGGGCGTGGCGAAAACCAGGCCGCAGCCGCGCAGGAATCCGGACCGGATGCCGGGCCGTTGTCCGGGTTCGCCGCCTTCGTTCGCACGGGAGACGCCGTAGCGGCCACGGCCGCGCGCCACGCGAAGATCGAGCGGCTGGCGGCTTATTTCCGCGGGTTGGAGGACGATGGGCGCGTGGCCGTGGCGGCGCGTTTTCTGAGCGGGCGCGCGGTGAGCACGCACGGGCAGCAGAAATCACTCGCCGCCGGCTGGCCCGTGATCCGGCTCGCCCTGCTCCACGCCACCGGCATCAGCGCGGCCCGCCTGCGTGACATCCATGCCGCCCAGGCCGACGCCGGCCGCACCGCCTGCCTCGCCCTCCTGCACGGACAAAAGGCTGCGCCCCGTCCGCTCGCCCTCGCCGATATCACCGCATGCATCGACCGTCTGCTGGACGCCCGCGGGTCGCTGGACAAAGCGACCGTGCTTGAAACTTACTTCCGCCAGATGACGCCCGCCGAGGGCCAGTACCTCGTCAAAATCCTCACCGGCGACATGCGCATCGGCCTGAAAGACGGGCTCATGGAAGAGGCGCTGGCCGCCGCTTTCGACGCCGATCCGGCCAAGGTGCGCGAGGCCCACATGCTCACCGGTGATCTCGGGGAAACCGCGCGGCTTGCCCGCCGCGGCGAACTCGACCAGGCCTGCCTCACGCTTTTCCAGCCGCTGCGTCCGATGCTCGCCTCCACGGAAGCCACCACCACCACCGCCCTCGTCTGGCTGGAAGAACGGTGCGACGGCATCCGCGCGCAGCTCCACAAGCGCGGCAGCCGCGTCGATCTCTATTCGCGCGACCTTCGCAGCCTGCAGGCGGAGTTTCCCGAAATCGTCGGCCCGGCGGCCCGGCTCGCCGACGATGTCGTGCTCGACGGTGAAATCATCGCATTCGCCGATGGACGGAAACTCGACTCCGAGGCCCTCCGGAACCGGCTTGGCCGCCACGAGCGCGACCTGTTCGTGAACGACGACGTCACGGTGCGTTACGTCGTTTTCGATCTGCTGTACCACGACGGCGAATCGCTGCTGATGAAGCCGCTTGTGGAGCGCCGGGCGCGGCTCGAGGCACTTCCGCTGGCGCCACCCATCGAAGTCATCGCGCTGAGGTTCGCCGCCTCGCCCGAGGAAATGGAGGCCGTCCTCCTCGAGGCGCGCGCGCTTGGCCAGCACGGGTTGATCGCGAAAGATCCCAACAGCCCGTACGCCGCCGGCCGCCGCAGCCGGTCCTGGTTCAAGCTTTGACGGAGCCCCTCCGCCGGGTCAAGCGGCTCACCTCATGATGACGAGCATCACGAGGAAGAGCGTGCCGTTGTTGAGCGCGTGAGCGGCCATGGGAGCGATGATCGAACTCCGCCACTCGCGCAAGAGCGCGAGCACGAGCCCGACCGCGCCCAGTGCGGGGATCGCGGTCCACCCTTGCGGATGCACGGCGGCGAAGATCACGCCGATGCACAGCCCCGAGAACCAGCGGC
>CAZYHO010000391.1:0-2073 GCA_964647495.1 uncultured Akkermansia sp.
CTGCGGCCGGGTCGTCAAAGAGGCTCGGAACGGCGAACGGGCGCGCCGCATACCCAAGGCGCGAAGGATCCGTAACCTGGGCCACCGCGGGCAAAGTCCACAGCGCAGCAGCGATACCACCGAAGACACTGGCTGAGCGGGGATTCATGACGGGACGCCAGATTAGCACAAGAAGGGAATGAACAGGAGTAAACTTTCTATTGATTAGCAGAAAACGTGCCAGTCCTGGCAGGAGCGACGCCGTGATTGACGGAGGGCGTTTGCCGGCGAGATGTGCCAAGGCATGGACAAACGACCGCTGTCGAGCACGGCTGCGCAACGACGGGCGCGCGCGCTGGCGGGCATTGCGGTGGCGGTGGGCGGCGCGGTCGGGCTGGCCCGCCACGCGGATGACTGGATGCGCCCGGCGGGCGAAAGCGCGTGGGCGCCGCTTCCACTACACCGCCAGGTGGCCGCCACGCTGGCGCATCCTCTGCGAATGCTGGAATGGAAGGTGTATGACTTTGTGCATGCATTCGGCCGGAAGACGGCGGCGAATCCGGATGTGGTCGTGCTGGGGATCGACGAGTCGAGCCTGGATTTGTCGAACGCGGTATTTCCGGAGGATCTCGAGGCGTCGCGGGCGCTGCAGTTGATGAACCGGCCGTGGCCGTGGTCGCGCGAGGTGTATGCGGAACTGATCGAGCGGCTGGTGTCGGCCGGGGCGCGGACGGTGCTTGTCGACCTGGTGCTGCAAACGCAGAGGGACGAGGCTCCGGAGGGCGACGAAGAATTGCGCGCGGTGCTGGACCGCCGTGCCGGGCATGTGGTGCTGGCCGCGGATTTCGCGCTGCGGGAACCGGGAGGCGGGGCGGGAGACGTCATGGAAACGGTGCACTTTCCCGATGGTGGATTGATCGAGCATCGCTGGCCGGCGGATACGAGACTGGGTTACGTGACATACTGGCCGGAAAGGGACGGGGTGATACGGCAGGCTCAATTCCGCCGGTATCTGGATGCGCGGCTGCCCGAGTCATTGCTGCATTCGTTCGCGGCGGCGGCCCTCAGGCAGGAGGGACGGGATAACGGGCTTCCGGAGGGACAGGGCTCGGTTTTCATGCGCTTCGGGGACGCGGCGGAATATGTGCCGGTGCCGCTGCACGAGGTGTTTTCGCCGGTGATGTGGGAGCACAATTACGGCGGGGGCCGGTTTTTCGAAGGAAAGACGGTGTTCCTGGGACCCGTGGCGCGGGTGTTCCAGGACTTTCACCCGACGCCGGTGGGCAACATGGCCGGAGTGCGCATCCACGCCCAGGTGTACGCCGCCGCCAAGGCGGGCGAATACCTCAGGCTGCTGCCGGTCTGGGCCGGCATCGTGCTGATCGCCGCCGCATCGATCCTGGGCTGGGCTCTGGTGAGCCGGAGCCGGCGGCCGGTGGCAATCGCGCTGGCGATGCTCGGCGGGCTCGGATTCGGCGTGGTCCTGCAGATGCTGCTTTTTAACCACGCAGGACTGGTCGTGCACATCGCCCCTCCTCTCCTGGCCTTCGGGCTGATCGGCTTCTTCTGCGGGAGCTACGACTTTCTGCTCGAACGGCGGCAGAAGCTCGCGCTGAAGCGATCGGTGATGCGTTTCCACTCGCCGGACGTGGCAGAGCAGATCGTCGAGCGCCCGGAGTTTTATTACGCGATCCGCGAAGGCGCGAACCGGACGGTGGTGGTGCTTTTCTCGGACATCCGAGGCTATACGAGCCTGAGCGAAGTCCTCAGCGCCCAGGAAATGGTGACCCAGCTCAACGAGTACTTCGAGCGCATGGTGGCCATCGTCTTTCAGTGCAATGGCGCCGTCGACAAGTTCATCGGGGACGCGATGATGGCGGTCTGGGGCCGCTTTCGCGACAACCCGCGGGAGGAAGATCTGGTCGAGGATGCCGTCCGGGCGGTCGACGCCGCCGTCGCGATGCGCCTGGCGCTCGGCGAATTGAACGCCGATTGGCGGTCCCGGAACATGACGGCACTCGCCATCGGCATCGGGCTGCACCAGGGGGAAGCGGTGGTCGGCGAACTCGGCTCGCACGAACGCGCCGAGCTGAC
>CAZYHO010000391.1:2173-5037 GCA_964647495.1 uncultured Akkermansia sp.
GCGTTCGCCGAGGCGGGCCGGCTCTTTCGCCAGGCGGCCGCGGACGGTCTTGACGACGAACTGACGGAAATCTTCGTCACGCGCTGCCGCGATCTGGACGCCCAGCCCCCGGATCAGTGGGACGGAGTTTACGTGATGACAAAAAAATAACGGATTTGCATTGCGCGCGATCCGTGCTAGGAGGCGGCTCGATTGAACATCCCTTCACTGAAGAATGGCGTGTCCTTGTGCGTGGCACGTCGGGTGCTGCTGCTCACCCGTCAACCGATAACCGGCTTATGAAATCACATGTGTTGCGGTTCGGCGCGTGCCTCGCGCTCGGCGGCTTGCTGGCCTCGTCCCGCGCCGGCGCGGTGCTCCTGCCGCTCGACGGAAGCTGGAGCGTATTTGGCGAGCGGCCGGACTCCAATGGCGGCTTCGCCTTCGGGGAGACGTGGACGTTCGAGTCGAAGACACCGGTCAGGTTCGATGTCGCCGACATCTACGTCCCGGGGGATGTCTATCAGGTTTTTCTCAACGGCGAGTTGCTCGGCGAAACCGGCGCGCCCGACGCCCGGTTTTCAGGAGCCTGGACCGACAGTCCCGACGAAGCCGTTCTCGACACCGCCTTCAGCCACGCCGGCTGGCTGCTCGACCCCGGCACTTACGAAGTGACGATCCAGACGCAGCAGCGCCCCTCGCTGTTCGCCAACCAGGCCGGCACGCTCGGGCTCAGGCTCGAACCGGTCCCGGTCGCGGTCCCCGAAGGCCGGCCGGCAATCGCCATGTTCGGCCTCGTTCTGCTCGGTCTGGCGGCGCTGCGCCGCGGATGCCGGCTGCACGGCCACGCTCGTCAAAAGGCGAAATAGATAAAATCGCTGCCGACCTCGCTGCGGAAAAGAAGGATGCCGAGCAGACAGGCGGCGAAGGCGAGACCTTGAGCGAACGTCCATCGCCAGGTGATCTGGCGCGCATCATCGAGAGCCGGCAGAAGGCCGAGCCGCTGCAAGCCGGGAAGAACGACAAAGAGCGGAAAGGCGTAAATCCCCGTCTCGGCGACCAGGCCAAGGCCCATGCGCCAGTGCGCCACGGTGGCTTCCAGTGGATCGAGCCGGAGGGCGCGGCCTATGGCGTCGACATTGGTTTCCCGGAAAAACAACCATCCGATGTGCACGAGGGCAAAAGTGAGCGCCACACGCAGGATGGCGCCGAATATCCCGCCGCCGCGATCGAACCACGGCAGGACGCGGACAACCCAGGGCCAGGCGGCAACCAGCACGCCGTGAAATATTCCCCAGAGGACAAAATTCCAGCTCGCGCCGTGCCAGAGGCCGGACAGGAGAAACGTGATGAGAACGTTGCGCGTGGTCACGGTCAGGCTGCGGCGCGACCCGCCGAGCGGAATGAATATGTAGTCACGAAACCACCGGCTCAGTGTGATGTGCCACCGGCGCCAGAAATCAGCGGGTGACTGGGCCAGATAAGGGTGATTGAAATTGCGCAGCAGATCGAAGCCGAGCAGCCGGGCCGAACCGCGCGCGATATCCGTATAGGCGCTGAAATCGGCATAGATTTGCACGCCGAAGCACAGCACGCCGGCCCACAGAATCGGGAAGGTCGGCTCATCGAGCGCAAACACTTTGTTGGCGTGTACCGCGGCGCTGTCGGCGATCACGAGTTTCTGAAAGAATCCCCAGGCGAGCAGGAGAAGCCCGGAACGCCAGCCGGCCAGGCTGGGTCGCCGCGGGCTGTTCACCTGGCGCAACAGGTTCTCAGTGCGCTCGATCGGACCGGCCACCAACTGCGGGAAGAAGGCGACGAACAACGCGTAATCGATGAGCGAATGCCGCCGCTCCGTCTTTCCAAGATAGATGTCGATCACGTAACTGGCGCTGTGAAACGTGTAGAACGAAATCCCCGCGGGCAGGCCGGTCTGAAGCAGAAACGCCGCCACAGGACTCGAAGTGAGCCAGGCCGGGCTGACCCCCACGGACCGGAGCGCCGCTGCGACGTTTTCGGCGAAAAAGCCGAAGTACTTGAAAGCGCAGAGGATCGAAAAACTGATGATCAGGCCGGCGATGAACCACACGCGCCGGCGCCGCGGGTCGGTGGTGACCAGGATGAGACGGGCGGTGGCGAAATAAACCAGGGTGATGGTCACGATGAGGAGGAGCCACCAGGGTGTCACCCAGCCGTAGAAGACATAGCTGGCGGCGAGGAGCCAGAGGTTCTGGGCCGTGCGCGCCCAGGTCTTGCCCGCGTGCGCGGGCCACTGCAAGGCGAAGTGCCCGGCGATAACAACCGCCAGAAACCAGAGGTAAGTGAAGCTTTGAAAAATCATGTGCCGTGTCCCGCGGGGCGTCCTCAACGATCGGATGCGGGCGGCCGGCCACCTCCGGGCGGCGGCGGACCTATCTGATCCCGGACCAGTGTCCAGAACTTGGCCGCGAATGCCTCCCGCCGTTCTTTGTCGATGTGGTCTCCGTCCCGGTACCACTCGAGCGTCAGTTCGGGATCCGCGGACTCGTCCGAGTAGGCGCACCCGTGGGAACGGAGGTATTCCTGCAGGTCATCGAGATAGCGGCGGAAAACCGGCAGATCCGGCCGCAACCCGGCCTTGTTCGGGCGCCGCTTGACGCGGTGGAAATGCAAACGGACATCGTGACTGGCGGCCAAGGCGACAAAGTGCGGAAGAAATGATGCCTCAAGGGATGGATCGAAGACGCTCGGCGCCTGCGCGTACATGCCGGGATCGGGCAATCCCGCCAGGCTCATTTCCTCGGCGCCACCAAGCCGCCCGAGGCTGCCGCCGCCATCGTCGCCGAAGTCGTCGCGCAGGCGATCGAGCGCAAAGAGTTCGTTCAGTTCGAGCCGCCGTTCGCCGC
>CAZYHO010000392.1:0-4983 GCA_964647495.1 uncultured Akkermansia sp.
TCGCCGAGGCTGCGCAGGCTGACCTCTTCGAGCAGGCCGCGCTCGATGCCTTCGCGCGCCAGTCCTTGCAGCGAATGGTGGCCAAGACGCGCGCGGCGCCGGGCCACCTCGAGCATGGCGGGCGGGTGGACGGCAGCCAGTGGTTCGTACCGCGATCCCACGGTGACGACCACGCCGCATCCGGGGTCGGCCGCGAACACAATGTCCCGCAGCAACGCCGCCGGAAGGCGCGGCAGGTCGACCCCGAGCACGAGCAGCAGGGCTTCGGGTCCGTCGAGCTGGATCGCGTCGAGGCACGCGATCAATCCGCCGAGCGGTCCGATGCCGGCGACCGCATCGCGAACGACGATGGCCGGCGGCGGCGGCGTGGGCACATTCTGGTCATTTCGGGCCGAGAGGACGAGGCGGTGCGGGCGCAGGGCGCGCAGTTTTTGCCACTGCAGCCACCAGAGCGGTTGGCCGTCCACCTCGAGCAGCGCCTTGTCGCGCCCCATGCGGGACGAGCAGCCTCCGAGGAACAGGGCGGCGGTCAGCATCACGGTTCACAGGCGAGCGAGCCGCCGGTCAGCACTCTGGCGCGCAATCCGCCCTGGCCGCGGAGAGCTTCCTCGGCTCCGGGACCGAAGGCTTCGTTCATCCAATAACAGGGTTTGGCCTCGGCCATGCCCAGGAACCTCAACCCTTGCAGCTCGAATTCGCGGCCGATCAACGCGTTCAGGTCGGCGCCGCTGACGATCAGGTTCCGGCGGTACACATCGGGTCCGCGGTCCCGGATTCCGAGTTGCGCGCACAGCGCGTCGTGCGCCTCCAGCGAGAAAAACGTGACTTGACCGGCATAATCCTCCTTCCACCCGAAGAACCGGTCGCCGACGATCCCCTTGCCGGCCACCACCTCCGCCCGCTCCTGGCGAATGAGCGGCGCCTTGCCTGGCGGCTGGCCGTGATGACCGAAGTAGTTGTGCTCCGGCGAAATGAAAATGTGGATGAGTTTCACGAGACGCGCGAGTCGAAGGCGGGCGAAAACGGCGCCGGTTCCGGCCGGCGATCCGTTCGTCACTCTCGGCCAGCTTCGGGTTTACAGCAACCGGCGCACGTTGCGCAGGCCGTCCGCGGTCACCCGGCTCTGTGTCTCCGCGGCCAGCGCATCGAGGTAGTTCTGCCATTGCAGCGGACGAATCGCCGAGACGCCGCCGTCGCCGCGGCCCAGCGATGGATCGAAAATCTCCCACCCGAACGTCGTGTTCCGCCGGCCATAGTCGAGCCGGTAAATCCACGCGCCATGCTCGTCCTTGCGCCACAACGCCGCATCGTTGCCCTGAACCGCCTCGGCCCGCCCCCAGGCCCGCTCCACCACCTCGCGGTCGTACGCGCTGAATCCCCACTCCGTCGCGGGACACTCCGTCGGCATCTCGATCATCACAAATCACCCTCTATACAGGGCAATTCGTCATTCGTCATTCGCCATTCGCCATTCGCCATTCGCCACTGCCCGCCGCCGCGGCGCCTGTGCCCCCGGGAGGGAGTGAGGGGACAGACCCCTTTGCGGAGGTTTGGAGACGAGGGGGTCAGAGGCCAGAGCCAACGATGGCTCGCCCAGCCCCTTGTCCGGGCCGGCGACTCTGTATTCGCGGCGGACAAGACGGATGCGGCTCTGATTTCCCCTGGCGGGCCGGAGACGCGGAGCCACACTGCGGCGATGAAGGTATTGGCCGTCGATCCGGCGCTGCGCAGAACCGGTTATGCCGTGCTCGAACGCCTGGGGCGCGAAACCCGGGCGCTCACGTGGGGTGTGATCAACAATCCGGCCTCGCACCGGCAGTCGCAGTGCCTCGTGGCCATCCGCGAGGAAATCCACCGCGTCATCCGTGATCACCGGCCCGATGTCTGCGCCGTCGAGGGCGTTATTTTCGTGCAAAGCTACAAGACCGCCATCGTTCTGGGCGCCGCCCGCGGCGCCGCCCTCCTCGCCGCTGCCGAGCATGGTCTCGAAATCTTCGAGTACGCCCCGAGACGCGTCAAACAAGCGGTCGTCGGCAAAGGCGCCGCCCAGAAACAGCAGGTGGCCTTCATGATCCGCGCGCTGCTCGGCCTCCAGGAGACCCCGTCCGCGGATGCTGCCGACGCCCTGGCCATCGGCCTTACTCACTTCCAGTCCGACGATCCCCTGAAGAACACCACGGCGCTCATGGTTCGCATTTGAGCGTATTCCCCGCCGCCGGCGAGCCCCGCCGCCCCGCGCCAGCACGATGACTCATTCAGTCCACCCAGCCCCCGCCCTCGACTTCCGCTGGCTCGGCCGCGTGCCGTATGACGACGCCCTCCGGACGCAGATGGCATTGGTCGAAGACCGGCGCGCCGGCCGCGTCGGCGACACCGTCCTCCTCCTCGAACACGAACCGGTTTACACGATCGGGCGCACTCCGGACAAATCCTCGCTGGTGCGAGGCGCCGCGCCGCTGCCGCACCCGGTCGTGGAAATCAGCCGGGGCGGCCAGGCCACCTACCACGGCCCGGGCCAGCTCGTCGCTTATCCGGTTCTCGACCTCCAGCACCACGGCAAAGATCTCCACCATTACCTGCGCGCCCTGGAACAGGCTGTTATCGACCTGGCGGCGCCCCTGGGCATCGCCGCCTCCCGCCGCGATGGCCTGACCGGTGTCTGGGTCGCAGCGCGCAAGCTCGCCAGCATCGGCGTCGGCGTCCGCCATTGGATCTCTCTTCACGGACTCGCTCTCAACGTCACGCCCGAGTCGCTCGACGGATTCCAGGCCATCGTCCCGTGCGGCCTCGCCGGCATCACCATGACCAGCCTCGCCCACGAGTCCGCCGCTACCCCGCCCCCCACCGTCGAAGCCGCCGCCGCCGCCATCCAGGCGCCTCTGCGCGACGCCCTCGCCCGCCTCTCCGGGAAGGAAACCGCCCCGCCCATCCCGCGCGATCCACCGCTCCGTCCCACCCGTCAAATCAGCCAGGGGCATCTCCCTCGCCCCCCGGATCCCATCCAGCTCGACTGACCCCCACCCGGCGCCCGTGTGCCCACAGAACCCCAGACCCGTGTGCCGCGGTCCTGATACTCCGTGAAATCCGTGCGATCCGCGGTTCTGGTGCCCAGGATCATCTCATGCCTCCGACCCTCAGCCTCATCGCTGCCATCGACGAAGAGGGCGCCATCGGCCGCACCGGCGGCGGCATGCCATGGCGCGTGCCCGATGAATCCGCGCATTTCCGCGCCTTTTGCCGCGGCCAATGGCTCGTTGTCGGCCGGCGCACCTTCGCCGAGATGACCGGATGGTTCGAATCCGGGCGCCGCGTCATTGTCCTCACGCGCCGGGCCGCCGCTCCGGCTCCCGCTCCGACCCCGCACGCCGATGCCGTCATGACCGCCGCCAGCATCGCCGAGGCGCAACAGCTCGCCGGGCGCGGCGGCGCCACCCGCCTCGTCGTCATCGGCGGCGCCCGCACTTACGCTGCGGCCTTGCCTCACGCCCGGCAGCTCGTCCTCACCCGCCTCTCCTTCCGCAGCCACAGCGATATCCTCTTCCCGCCGGTCGACTGGAGTCAATGGACGCTCGACCACACCGACCCCGTGCGCCGCGACACCACCACAGGCGCCGCCTTCCACATCGAGTGGTGGACCCGGACCGGCGGCCTGCCTGATTCCGGATCCTGATCCCGGCGGCAGCAAAACCCGGCGATGTTCTTGAAAAAGTTCCTGAATGCTGGAACCAGCCGCCGGATGGCCCGTCCCCAGAGGTGCGCGATCGGTTCCCTGCAACGCGGATTCGAAAAAAATTTCAGATTTCTTGCAACGATGCCCACAAAAGCGCGAATAACCCCTCGCAGGCTCTCGCCTGTCACCCCGTCCAATCGATCCCCGGCCGCCGGTTCTCGAATTCTCCTCTCGATTTCGGCGGGTTTCGCCACCCCGAACTCCATCAGCAAAATGCCTGCTTCGCACAACTGAAATTCAGAGAATCAAATCAATCGACAATTTCAAAAAAATCTGCATCAATTTTCCACCATGAGTGTGCCGGCCAGAAGTGAAGGAATCCGGTCTAAGAACCGGATGTCCGAATGCGTCGAGGACCGATGCCCCGGGCACTCTTCGGGAGGGTGTGTCAAACTCTAATAATTTTATCAAATTTGCGGCTTCACAATCCGAAGCATAAATTATAATTTCTATGGAAAAAGTAGTTGTTGCGATGGTGCGCCGCATGTGTCAAAATATGAAATCTCCACAATTCTCCTCATGGCCGTCTGATCGACAGACGACCAATGGCGGCAGCGTGTATTCGGTGTCGGGAAGCAGCCCGGAAATGCCGGCGGCATTTTTGTGCGAGGCGGGCACGGGAAAGTTCGGTCTGGTTGGAGCCGCGGTCAATAACAGTTCCGGGGTGGTCAACGGGGGAGGACGGCTGGCGGGACAGCCCGCCCACAAAATGGCTGCCTATGAGGTCGAGCCGCTGCCGGCCTCGAAGTGGAAGCGAGTCCTTGATTATGCGCTGATCGCGGTGTCACTGCCGGTTACCTTGCCATTGGGGCTGGCGATCGCGGCGTGGATCAAGCTGGTGTCACGGGGCAAGGTCATATATCGGCAGGACAGGGTGGGACTGGGCGGGCGTCCATTCACGATCATGAAGTTCAGAAGCATGAACGAAGGCGCGCCGACACAGGAGCACGAGGAATACCTTCAGAACCTGATCAAGAACGGGAAGCCGATGGACAAGATGGAGAACCTTGGCGCGGATCCACGCATCATTCCGGGAGGGCGGTGCCTGCGCGCCCTGGGGCTTGATGAATTGCCTCAGTTGATCAATGTGCTGCGCGGCGATATGAGCCTGGTTGGGCCGCGGCCGTCGACGGTGACCGAATTCGAGCACTACGAACCCGCCCACAAGGCGCGCGTGGCCGTGCTGCCCGGATTGACGGGTTACTGGCAGGTCAGCGGCAAGAACAAGCTGAACTTCGAGCAGATGATCAACC
>CAZYHO010000393.1:0-4977 GCA_964647495.1 uncultured Akkermansia sp.
CGCCTCCAGGTACGCGCGTCTTATTCCGGCGAGGCGGTTTCCATGCTCCGCACCCACCAGCGCGGCTGCCCGCGATTTTTGGAGCGTCCGAAACTGCGCTGGAAATACACTTCGAGCACGATCCCGTCGCGCATCCGCAGCCGGTAGCTGTGCTTGCGCACATAGCGCTCGCCGCTGCCGTGCGTGCAATCCCCGTGTTCTTTCCAGCTTCCGAGAACCTCCGCCACCTCAAGATCCCGTCCGCGCCAGCGGAATCGTTGCGGCACCCCTGGCTCGCCGCAGGCCATGCGCGATGTGTCGAAACTCGTTTCCAGTGGAAGAAGCGGCTCGCTGACGAATACCGATGGCATGACACCCGCGTGATCGCCCCGGACAGCCGTGAAGTCAAGGCAGGGCGCCCGGCAGTTCTTCGAGCACGGCAAGGTAACGGTCCAGCATTTCATCGGCGCGCGCGGCGATGAACTCGCGGAAAGCATCGGGAGTGCCGCTGGTCTGTGTTTTCTCCAATGCGTCATAGTAAGCGAGCCGGTGGGCGGATTCGCCCGGGATGACGACGAGCGGCCAGCCGTGCCGGAGCAAGGCGAGGTTCATGACCAGACGCGAGGTGCGCCCGTTGCCATCGACGAACGGATGAATGCCGGCGAGGCGGGCGTGCAGATCGGCGGCGAGGAACACCGGATGCTCCGCGTGCCAGCGCGCGGCGCCGAAGGCTTCCCATTCGTCCATCAGGCCCGCGACTTTGACAGGATTGGGCGGGACATGGCGGCTGCCGGTGATGCGTACGGGCACGTTGCGGTAGCGGCCCGCCCATTCATCGTCCAGGCGGGTAAGCACAGCACGGTGAATCTCCAGCACCTCGTGCTGTGTGACGGGGCCGGACTGCGCGGCGGCGAGCTTGATCCAGTCCAGCGCGGCGCGGTGGTTGAGGGCTTCGAGGTGGTCGCGCAAAGGCTTGCCACTGATGGTCAGCCCCTTTTCGATGACGAGCGCGGTCTCGCGCAGGGTGAGCGAATTCCCCTCGATCTGGTTGCTGGCCGCGATCAGTTCAGTCTCGAAGCCGGTAAAGACGCCGGCCAGCCCTCTCACGCGGGCGGGATCCAGCGGCCGCAGGGCGTTGAGTCGTTGCAGCTTGGCATCGAGCACTTCCAGCATCCGCCAGCAGTGTGCGCCACGACCCGCCGCACGGCAAGGGGTGGATCGTTTGTCGCTCGTGGTGACACACCTTGAAGCGTGGCCGCCCGGCTCCAATCTCACGCCTACGATCCGCCCGCCGGGACCGGGCGCAGGACGACGCTCCGGAGGTCCATGACGGCATCGCGGGCTTTCCTGACCGGCTTGACGGCCAGCGTGTGCTCTCCGGCAGGGAGATCGACTACTCCGATGACGCGCTGGATGAATTGCTGGAAATGACCCGTCTCCACGACCGTGAAGGGCAGTATTTGGCCGGCGACATGGATTTCCACGTCGGAACCTCCGTTGCGTCCGCCGCAGCCTTGCTGGATTTCGATTTCGTAGCGGCCTGCCGACGGCACGGAAAAATCCCAACTGGCCCAGTCCTCCACGCGGGTCCAGTAACCCAGCGTGTTCTTGTGCGGCTCGGGTTCGTAGCGCAGGACCTGGCCGTGGGTGCGGGCCTGCGAGGCAGGGAGGCGGATCTGGCCTGTCGCGGGAGTGAGGGACGACGAAGGCCCTTTCGCGGCGGCATCCATGCCGCGCCGCCACGCAGCCCATCGCCCGGCCAGCTCGGCGGCCGATGTGACTGGCGGCAGCCTGCTCACATCGGTCGTGACATAGAGTGCGGCGTGAGCGGCGGCGTCGAACTCTGGATTCGGACGGCACGGCTGGGCGCCGATGCGTTCGCGCCAGGCGTGCAGGCGGTCGCGCAAGTCGCGGACGATGTCGGGCTGCGCGGCGGCCAGATCCGTGGACTCGCCCGGATCGGCGCGTAGATCGAACAACTCGGCGCTTCCGTCTTCCAGATGCTCAATGAGTTTCCACTGCCCATGGCGCACCGCCGATGCTGGCCGCCCTCCCTGGTTCGTGTAATGGGGAAAATGCCAGAAATGATCGCGCGCGGCCGGATCCTCGCCGCGGAAAAGCGGCAGCAAACTCACGCCATCGAGAGGCCCGAGGGTGGTGGCAACCTCCACGCCCGCGGCCTCGATGAGCGTCGGCGCCATGTCGGCCAGCCCGACATCGCGGGGACTCACCACGCCGGGCGCCAGTTTCCCGGGCCAGCGCATGATGAGAGGCACGCGCAATCCGCCTTCGTAGAGAAAACCTTTGCCCGCGCGGAAGGGCGTGTTGTGCGTCGGCGGAGGGAGGCCGCCTTCAGGCACGTGGAGGCCGCCGTTGTCGCTGGTGAAAACGACGAGCGTGCGCGCGGCCAGGCCGGTGGCGTCGAGTTTCGCCAGCACCCGCCCGACCGAGGCATCCAGCGACTCCACGACCGCCGCGTAAGCCGGGTGCCAGGCGTCCTTATGCGCCTCGATCCGCTCCGGCGTGGCCTCGAACGGGATGTGGGGTGAGTTATGCGACAGATAGAGAAAAAACGGGCGGTCCCGATGCGCCTCGATGAATGCTTCCGCGGCCGCGGCGAGTTCGAACTCGCCCTTGCTGCCCTCATGCTCGGAGGGAGTTGTGCGCGCACTGCCCGCAACGACCGTGTCGAATCCCTGTTCCGCCGGACCAAAACCCGGGCCTCCCAGATGCCACTTGCCGAGGCAGGCGGTGGCGTAACCGGCCCGCTTCAGGACTTCCGGCAGCGTGGTTTCCTCCAGCGGCAGCCGCCCTTCGATGACCGGCTGCAACAACTTCTGCGACGGCGCATCGGCCCGGCCGGGCAAATACGTCGTGAGATGCAGCCGCGCCGGATGCTTGCCGGTCATCAACGCGGCGCGCGACGCCGAGCAAATCGGCTGGGCCGTGCAGGCATCTACAAACCGCCAGCCCTCCCGCGCCAGCCGGTCGAGATGCGGCGTGGACTGATCCTTGCGCCCATAACACGAAAGATCGTTGATCCCGAGATCGTCCGCCAGAATGAACACGATATTCGGCCGCGGCTCGTCGGCGCGCGCGGCCAGGGTCGAAGCGCCAACGAAAATGACAAAGATGAAGCAGAATTTCAGCATGTCCGGAATCCCGCCGACTCTCTCCAGCCGGCACACCGTCGCAACCACATCATGGAGGCCGGTGCCAAACGTCATTCGCGCAAATCCCAACACCGGATTCTCATCGGGTCATAAACCAGCCCATCCGCACTTCTTGGCCCATCCGCACTCCATGGCGCGGTCGCTTCCGCTGCCCAAGACGCGGCATGGGCGTGGGTGAAGCGATTTTCGTGCGCGGCGGCGCGATCCCCGCCCGATCGGCAGAAAAATCGGCAAAATCATGGCTGCGAAATGCTGTGCAAGTTCTGCCAAGTATTGAATAATAACGGATTAATTTGAGAAACCGTCCGATCCTCCGATCGGCAATCAATCCGCTCGAA
The DNA here is from genome assembly GCA_964647495.1 of uncultured Akkermansia sp. Lineage (GTDB taxonomy): Bacteria > Verrucomicrobiota > Verrucomicrobiia > Verrucomicrobiales > V1-33 > CAJBME01. Next base: position 3,491 of record CAZYHO010000393.1, read on the forward strand.
TCCGATGACGCCTCGCCCGTTCGACTCGCCTGCCGACATGGAGCCCTTGCTGCCCGAGGATCGGGATGGCGGACTCGAGGCGTTGGGCTGGCAGGTTGTGCGCCGTGCGGAGCGGCTGGGCGGCGCTTTGCACCCACTGACGGCAGGATGGCGTCAGCCATGAGGTGGCCGCTGGGAAGTGGCGACCCTTCAACGTAAGTGTAGGGCGCCACCTGGCTCCCGCTCACGAGGCGGTGCCGGTCTTAATGACCCGCTTCGCCCAATGCTACGGCCCGCTGGTCAACGATACAGGGCGCTCGCTGGTGACCTGCGCGGCGGCCCACCACCGGTTGGCGTGGATCCACCCGTGGTCGGATGGCAATGGCCGGGTGGCCCGTGTGTTCAGCCACGCATGGCTGATTCGGGCCGGAGTCGACGCGCATGGCCTCTGGTCGATCTCCCGCGGATTGGCCTGCCGCCTGCCAGAGTATCGAACCGCCCTCGCCAACGCCGATCTCAAACGCCAAAACGATTTCGACGGCCGGGGCCCGCTCTCCCTGGCTGCCCTGAATACCTTCTGCCGGTTCTTCCTCGACACATGCCTCGATCAACTCGATTACATGACCCAGTGTCTCCAGGCGGACACCTTGGAACGCCGGTTGACGGGGTATGCGCGCTTGAGGGAGGCAATGGGCGATTGGCCCGCAGGCGCCCATGTGGTAATCCGTGATGCCTGCCTGCGCGGCGAAATCCCTCGCGGCAACGTCCCACGGCTCATCGGCAAATCTCCCCGCACCTCCCAATCGGTCATCCGCCAGCTCCTCGACGCCGGCTGCCTGACCAGCCCAAGCGAGAAAGGCCCGCTCCGTCTCGGCTGGCCACCCGAAGCACTGCCCGCCTGGCTGCCGGGACTTTTCGGGCCAGCTCTCCCCGGCGCGTGACGCACGATAGCCTCTTCCTTCGGGCGGGTGGGTTCGCCGTGTGCGGCGCTCCTTTCGCAGCGTGGGGCGCGACCTCCGTGACGCGCAGGCGGTGACAATACCTCACGGGAATCAACAGCCTTTAATGCCGAATCAACTTTGGAAAAGTCTCATGGCAATATGGAGAATCGAAACTTGGCTGATTCAAATGGATCCCACTTAAAGAATGGACGACTCGAAAGCGAGAGTTGGTTCATCTCCGGGAGCGCAAATATTCTGGCACACCTCTCCAGGCCGTCACGATCCGGCTTGCCGATGTAGCAAGCCGAAATAGCGGTGAGCAGAATGCTCGATGCAATCGCAAACCTTTTGGCGCGTATCATTATTTCTGGCGAACAGCAGGCTTATGCCGCATGCGGCAGAGGAAAGTCAAGGCCGGCCGGTGAAGGCGGAGGATGGCATGGCTCGTTCATGGCTCCGCAATGAACAGAGCGACAAGAGCGTGCCTGGAAGAATTCTGGCGGATCTCCCGGGTTCCCGGGTAGGGCGGCGCGTCCCGCCCGCCGCGGCCGGCATCGTGCCGGCCGC
>CAZYHO010000394.1:0-2187 GCA_964647495.1 uncultured Akkermansia sp.
GTGATGGAGTGGGTGCTCGACCAGTACACCGCGGACGGCCACGCGGGATTGGGCGAGAAAGTGGCCAACCCATGGGCCAAACCGACAACGCTGTGGGGCCGTACTGCGAAAGGCGGGTCGTGGTTTGACTCCGCGAAAAGCCTGCGCAGTGCCGCCCGCCGCCCGTCCCAGGAGCAATGGAAACGCAGCGACCCCCAATTTCCCAAGAGTATCTGGTTTCTTACGGATGCCCATTGGATCGGGTTCCGTCTCGTCAGACCGCTCCGCGTGCCTGGTCCGGAGGAAATGCATGCCATCTGGAATTGCGGACGGCCGGAAGAGCAGGCCGCGCAGGAGGTGGCCGGCCAGTAGTTTCATGTTTATTCGCTTGAGTGCCAACAAGCTTGCCTCATTCAGAGGCCGGCCGGCGCACACGCACGGCAGTCGTGGCAGGGATGATTGTCTTGCCCTGAGCCCTGGGGTGGTGGCAGCGGCGACAGGTGAAGATCCTGGGAACAGATCGCAATATGTTTTTTGGAACCGGGTGGCGAATCGGGGCGCCTTCCGTCTCGGTCTGGCCGCGTTTTTCGGCGGTGCGCTCTTATTATATACCGTGGTACACGGAGAGGGATTCGAACCCCCGACCCTCTCGGTGTAAGCGAGACGCTCTACCGCTGAGCTATCCGTGCCGGTGGTGTGCCGGGAAAGGCGTCACCGTGGCTCGGGCGGCGCCGGATGCAACTGGCTTCGCGGCGAGCCGGCGTCTGATTTCCCGAGGGAGCCGAGGTAACTGATGAGGTCGCGGAGTTCTTCGCGGGACAGGGAGTCGACCAGAGAGGCGGGCATGAGCGAGCCGAGCGATGTTTCCTGGGTGACGGAGGAGCGCGGCAGCCGGTGAAGCGTGCCGGCGGCGGGATCGCGCAGCGTGAGGTCGCCGGGGGCCCCCGGTGCGCGGTACCCGAGGACAACGTCGCCGGACTTCAGGGTCGCCTGGACGGCGTCGAAGCCTTCCTTGACTTCCTTTTGGGGGGCGAGCACGGCGCCGACGAGGAAATCGAGCGGCTGGGCGGCGCCGACGGCATCGAGGGCCGGACCGATCAGGCCGCCTTCTCCGCCGACGGCGTGGCAGGCGATGCAGGTGAGTTCGGCGCGGTGGTAAATGGCGCGGCCACGGCCGATGTCACCTGCCGAGCGGGCCTCGGCGGCCAGCGCGTGAGCGAAGTTATCGGACCACGTCCAGCCGGTGGCGGCCGGTCCGGCGGCGCGGCGCAGGACGGCATCGAGGGCGGGATGCGAGAGGCCGCGTTCGTTGAGGACGCGCAGGGCGGCGGAGGCGGCCGGCGCGGAGGGCGGGGTGGACTGGAGGGCGCTGGCGAGTTTCCCGGCGGCGCTGTCGCGGTGAAAGAATGGAGGAAGCAGGATCGCGGCGCGATCGGCGGCCGAGTCGCTGGCCAGCTCGCCGGCCGCCAGGCGGGCGGCGGCGTCGAGGTCGAGGGCGAGCAGACCGGCGAGGGCGCCGGGCGCGGTGGCGGCGTGCTCGAGCAGCACGGGTTTGAGCGACTCGATTTTCCACGCGCCGATGAGGCGCAGCGCTTCGTCCTGGATGGCGGGCGTGGGCGAGGCGAGCAGCGAACGCACCGTGGCGGCGAGGTCGCCGGGCGGTCGGATGCCACGGAGTTGCGCGGCCCGTGTCACGCCGGGAAGGAGTCGCGCTTTCAGCGACTCGTCGCCGATGTCCAGGACCGCGGCAAGGTCGTCGGCGTTCCCGGTTTCCGCGAGGATGGCGAGAAACGATTCGCGGCCGGCCGGGTCGAGCGTGGGTGAGCGCAGCAGGGCGCGGAGGGCGTCCAGCGTGTCCGCGGTGCCGTCGGCGCGGACGAAGCGCGCGAGGCGCCCGGCCTCGTGGTCGAAGAGGAGCGTGCCCTCGCGAAGCGCCGGGAGCCAGCGCGGCTTGAGCGAGTGCACCGCCTGCTCGAGCGCAAAATCGATGAATTTATCCGTCGGGTGATCGGCGGCGACCATCGCGATTTCGACGGCCTCCGGGGTATCGAGATACGTGCTGGCGACGATGGCGTGGAGGCGGACGCGCGGGTGGGGGTCGCCGGCCAGAGTGCGCAGGGGGGTGGCGACCTGATGCGCGGGAAATGGCGTGCTCACGAACTGGAGCACGCGGGCCGCATGGGCGCGGAGCGCGGGATTTGCCGCGTC
>CAZYHO010000394.1:2287-4973 GCA_964647495.1 uncultured Akkermansia sp.
GCAAGCGCGTCTTTCATGATGGCTTCGAAGCGCGCGAAATCCAGGCCGCCGAGCCTGGCTTCCCGGGCTTTTCCGGCGAGCACGCGGGTGGCGAAGTGCCGTGTCCAGCGATCAGTGGAAAGCAGATGCCTGATCAGATCGTCGGCCGGCGCCGTCGCGAGCACCGGCTTCGGTGTGAGCGCGCGGCCTTTGGCGGTGACGCGCCAGATGCGGCCGTGTTTCCGATCGCGATCGGGGTGGCGAAAGCTGGCCTGGTAGTGGCCGATGATCGGGTTGTACCAATCGCAGAGGTACAGGGCGCCGTCCGGGCCGAACTTGACATCGACCGGGCGGAAGCTGCTGTGGGTCGATGTGACGAGCGGCTCGGTGTCTTCGAGGCGGAAGCCGGCGCCGTCCTCGTGGATGGCCATCGTCCAGACGCCGTTGTTGAGGTAGCCGCCGACGATGAGGCGTCCCTGCCAGTGGCCGGGGAAATGGGAAGTGCCGACGATTTCGCCGCCGCTCATCTTGCGGCCGCGGCCGGTGGGCCAGATGTTGGCGGGCTGGGCGGGTTTCGGGTGTTTGACCATGCCGGTCACCGGGTAGATGATGACCGAGTTGTTGCCGGCGAGTTCGAGGGCTTCGCCGCCATCGGTGAAGACGAAGCCCCATGGGTTCTGGGGGTCGGCGGCGTGGCCGTAAAACCCTTCGAGGCGCAGCGTGCGCGGATCGAACCGCCAGATGCCGGCCTGGTCGAGCTTCACGATGCCGAAGGGGGTCTCGACGCGGGCGTGGGCATGCAGTCCCTGGCAGAACCAGAGTTCGCCGCCCGGCGCCCAGGCGAAAGAATTGATATTCTGGTGGTTGTCGCCGGTGCCGAATCCGCGCAGGACGACCTCGCGCTCGTCGGCACGCCCGTCGCCGTCGGTGTCGCGGAGGAGGAGGAGTTCGGTGCTGTGGCCGAGGTAACACCCGCTGCCGTCGGCGAGCGTTTCGATGCCGGTGGGAATCATCAGGCCGTCGGCGAAGACAGTCGTCTTGTCACAGCGGCCGTCGCCATCGGTGTCTTCGAGGATGAGAACCTTGTCGTTCGGTTCCTGGCCCGGTTCGATCTGCGGGTAGACGGTGCTGCCGATGACCCAGAGGCGGCCGCGGGCGTCGAATCGCATCTGGATCGGTTTGACGATTCCGTCGGCTTCGGAAGCGAAGAGGTTGACCTCGAATCCATCGGCGATCGTGAACGAGGCGAGTTCGGCGGCCGGGTCATCGCGGTCTTGCGCGGGAGAGGGGAGGGGAACGAGGACGGCCACGCACGCGAATACGGCGGCCACCGTGGCGATGGCCGAGTTGGCCGGGGACGAACGTGCTGATAAAGCGATCGGGGTCATGGCTGGCGGTCGGCGTCGATCATATCTTTGATTTCGCTTTCTTTCGTGGCGATCAACGGCAGCCATTCCCGCATTTCCTCCGGAAACCAGCGCCGGCTCGGGTCGCGGTGGTCGCGGCTGGAGGCTTGCCCGGTCCGGTCGCCGTGCAGAAACGCCCAGTTCTGCGGCCGCCAGTAGTGAAACCACAGCCGGTTCTTGCGCCTCACACTGTCGGCCAGGGCGGGCGCGGCTGCTGATCGGACGGCGAGGCCGAGGCGCGAAATGTCACTTTCAACCCAGGGAGGGCGTGGGGTTTCGAGAAACATCCAGCCGCGGCGGACCGCCAGGGCGCGTGCCGCGTCGTTGTATGGGGCGATCGATTCGGGCCGCGATCCTTTCGGGCTCCGGGCGGCGAGGAGAAGGACGCGCCGCGTGCTCCCGGCAAGGCGGTCGATGAGCCGCTCGTATGACTCGGCGAAGGCGGCAGCGCCCTCCGGACCGGCCAGCGATTCCATTTTGCCGAACTGCGCCACGACGACGGTCGCGCCCACGGCTTTCATCTGGTCCTCCCACGACGGAAAGTTCAGTTGGCGGAATTGCTCGAATACCGTGTCGCCCTCGAAGGCGAGGTTGCGGAACTTCACGCCGCTCAGGCCCGGTTGCCGCAGGACCAGCAACTCGAGGTGCGGCTGGTCGCCCATCACCACCACATCTTCGCCGCCCACCAGCGCCACCACGTCGTCGGCTCTGAAAAACGCGCCGCCGTCCGCCGCCGGCTCAGCCTGGCAGGACAGTGAACCCGCAAACAACACAGCCGCGAAGCCGAGGACGGCAAAGCGGATCATCCATGAAGTCGGAAAACAGAAGCAGTGCACCGCGCGCACCATAGCGATGCGCCGCGCCGTTGCCCAGCGGGAAAGCGAGCGCCGCCGATCGGTAGTCCGCCGGTCTCCGACGGAGGTCTCTTTTCCCTCACCTCCCCCCACCATGTGCCGTGCCCGCTCCCCGCATGAATCGTCCGCTTCCTGCTCGGGGGCCTCGGGAGAATCGGGAACCAGGCCATTCCCTTCACGCGGCAACCGCTGACGCGCCCGGAGGATCGCGTCCCACCCCGGGGCTCCGCTTTGATGTCCGGGTTCTGGAGCAGATTGCCATGGAGAAGCCCCTTTGCGCGATCCCTCGAATTGTGGGATCGATCACGGAGGCAGATGGGCGATGGCCAACCACTGCCGGTTTTGCCGGCCATCAGGACCGTAGTTGCTGCGAAACCCCACCTCGTTGTTGGAAATCCCCCACACTTGCCACGCCAGCGGCGGCCACGGCGCATAGACCGGGAAGGA
>CAZYHO010000395.1:0-4969 GCA_964647495.1 uncultured Akkermansia sp.
CGCGGTCACTCCGTCCGTACTGGCCTTGCCCAGTTGCTCAAAGGATGCCCCATACCAGCCCCGGAGCGCCGCTAATCAATTACCATGATATTAATGCTAGATTGAGACATCTGTTGTTTGACCTTTTGAACGAAGCCTGCAAGAATGAAGACACACGCTTATGATAGACGAGCACCGGTCGTTTGGCGAAGACTTGTCATTCTGCATGCTATCGTCTTCTTCGTATTGGGCGTGCTCTTTATTGCAGATCGGAATTCCTATAAATCGATTGAAAGCAGGGGAGCAAACTGGTATTCCGGTCGAGAGTATACACTATCTGATTTGATTCCTTCACATGCGAATAAAGGAGTCTCATATGTTAATTATAAGGGTCTAACCTTCAAAAAACTGCGAGGAAATCCACCCTATCTACTGGTTATAAGTAAATTTGGCCGTGAGTATATTATATTTGTTCATGATAGTGCAGATGGTCCACGATTAATTGCCATCGATTTAAGTGCACAGCAGATAGCAGAGGAAAGTGGGAGAATCGGAGCGTTTGGACACGATATCGGCGCTTCTGCTGTGGGATATGCTGAAGACACTGTTGATATGCCGAGTCCAGATCGTCTTATCTTGCTGCAGTACGAAGCATCATTTGCAGCGCAAGACGCAATAGCTTTGACGTGGATGTCAATTGAAGAGTTCAAATCCAAGGATGGCAGGTGATTATTATAGTAGCAAGAATCTGTCCACGCGCCAACCTATAGTAACAACCAAGCGCAGTGAACGTGCCACTCGGTCTGCGTGCCAAAGTCGGAAGAAGCTTCTTGAGCAACGGGCCGCAACGAAGGCGACATGGCTATTGGTCATTGGTCATTGGTCATTGGTCACTCGTCACTTGCAGGGACGCTGCCGGGTGAATTCTGGGCGTCGGCCTGTGATCTCGGAGCGTCGGTCAGCGGGACCTTGGTGCCTGATCTCTGAGCACTGGCCTCTGATCTGTGATCTCCGCCCCCCTGGATCCTGGCTGAATACCGACTACTGATCACTGAATACCCTTTCACCCTCCGATCTCTGACCTCTGATCGCTGATCACTACTGATCTACTGCCCTACTGACCCGCTGCCTTTCCGCTGCCCGGCCGGGTTCTGGAAACCACTGAGGCGCGCGACTTCGTCCGATGAATGAAGGCCGCAGGTTTTGTGCCCGCGAAACAGAAGTCGAAGGACCGGACCAACGAGTCTTCGCATGAAGCTGCGCGTTCCGCCTCGCGGCGGGACTCCAACTGAACGGCGTTGCGCACAGCATTTGAGTTGGAGTCCCGGCGGCAAGACGGAACCGCAGGCCAGGCCGCGAAGCCGATATAGGAACACAGCAGTCCCAGGGCCTCCGGCTCCATTCATACTGAGTGGGATCGCACACGCCTGCTAGTATGAGACGAATTCGGACAGGCTCGTATCGAGCCTCGCTGGCAGCAGCCATACGGGGATGAAGGGCTACAGGTTTTGTGCCCGCGAAACACGCGAAACACGCGAAAATCTCTTTCCTTCCTTTCGTGCAATACGGTTCAATTAACCGCGAATGAACGCCAATGAACGCGAATGAAGAGAATCTGCGACGTACTGCAATTCAGTGCGTTACATATATTGGCGTCCATTGGCGTCCATTCGCGGTTTACTCCGTGGGCTGGATGTGGCGGGAAACCGGCGGCGTCGAGTTTTCGCAGCGCCTTTCCCTGCCGGGGCTCCTCGGCGAGGCCCACGCGAGCCGGGGACAGAGGCGTTGCGGCGCCGGCTTCCGTGTGAATTTGTTTTCACCTTGCCCCACCCGCCCGAATCCCCTATAAAGCAGCCACATGAGCGCAAAGACGACCCAGGTGCGCGGCGCGGGCAATCGCACACAGTGGATCGACAGGGGGCCGCCGCGCACCGCGTCAGCGCCGGCTTTGCAAAACATCCGGTTTTATCGCATTTTGCTGCTGGCCGAGTAGCCGGGTCATCCGTTTATTTGTATCCGGTAACAATCACCAGCCATCCACCGTGTCCTCTATGACTATTCCACATCGGTCCTCATGCGTCGTCCGGCGGGCCGTGCCCGCCGTGATCGCAGCGTCCGCCGTGATCGCAGCGCTTGTTTTCCCCCCGGCCGCACACGCGGGTTCCGCCGCGAAGAACCCGAAGGAACCGGAAAGCGCCGGCACGGAAGCGTGGGCGGGCCGCAACCGGTTCTATTTCTCAGCGGGCTGGATGTGGCGGGAAACCGGCGGTGTCGATTTTCACAGCGGTTCGCGCTCGCAGCACGTTTCACTGCCCCGGCTATTCGGCGAGGCCCACGCGAGCCTGCCGCACATCGGCCCGGCCGGTGAATTCGCGGACCGTTTTTACGCGGACGGCTCCGTGCGGGTGGATGAAGGCACGGCCTTCGATGGCACGACCTCCGCATGGAGCTATCAAAACGCCTCGCAGGTGGTCGACGGCGCCCTGCACTATAACGCCACCGGTCATCGCCGCGAATCCGGCGGCGGCCGCGCGTTCAGCGCCGCTGAAGACATCGGCTTCGATGGCGGCGGCGGCGCCCCGGTCGTCGAAGCGGGCTGGGAGCGGGAACTCACGCCGGTCTGGTCGCTCGGCGCGCGTTTCCAGTGGTCGTTCCTGGATCTCGATGGCGACCACACCCAGTCCAACTTCTCCGCATGGCAGCAGGGCCGGGAGTATGCCATCCGTTTCGCCGACACGTACGATCTCCATGGCGTGATCCCGCCACAGGCGCCCTACGACGGCACGGGCCTGGGTTTCGGTCCGTTGATCGACAACCGGCCCACATCGCGCCAGGGAGGCGAAACCCGGACCGGAGCGGGTGAAGCGCATTTTTTCAACCGCATCCACCAGTCGTTCGAGATCAAACTCCACACTGTTTCGCTCGGCCCCACGGTATCCGGGCGCACCGGCCCCGTCGGTTTTCAGGCCGGCGCCGGCCTCGCGCTCAATATCGCGGATTGGGAGGCACAACAGCAGGAAACACTCTATCTGAGCCGCAACGGTGGATCCGCCCAGACCTATCGCCGCTGGACCGACCGGCGCCACGACACGGAAGTTCTGCCCGGCTTTTACCTGCAAGGCGGCGTCTCCTGGCATGTGACCCCGCGTGTTTTCGTGAACGGCTTCGGCCGCTACGACTGGAGCGAACGCCTCGAAGAGCCCCTCGGCCCCTCCTCCTTCACCTTCGATCCCGGCGGCTGGTCCGCGGGCGCGATGCTCGGGTTTGTCTTTTGACAGACGGAAGGAGTGGCCGGCGCGAGCGGCAGCGGATCGTCGTGTGCGAGGAATTCCGCGCACAGGTGGAAGAACGCGGCGCGGGTGTCGACCCGCCTGATGGCATGAAGGAATGCGCCCGTCGGCTCGACTCCAAGGCCGATGAAGTTCATGTATTTCTTCATTTTCTGGACCTGCTGTGCCTCGGGCACACCGGGCGAGCAGACGGCGTCGTACAATTCTTCGACGTACCGCAGCACGTCGCGCCCTGTCGGGAGCACAAAAGTCTGGCCGGCGAGGTGGCGGCGGATTTGATCGAAAAGCCAGGGATTGCGGATGGCGCCGCGGCCGATCATCAGGCCATGCGCCCCGGTTTGCCGCAGCACTGTTTCGGCGGTGGCAGGCGAATCGATGTTGCCGTTGGCCAGGACCGGGCACGGCAGCGCGGCCGCGGCTTCGGCGATCAGGTCGTAGCGGACCGGCGTGCGGTACATGCCGGCGACCGTGCGGCCGTGCACGGTGACCAGATCGACTCCGTGGCGGGCGAGGAGTGGAAGCAGCTCGCGCAGCGGGTTCTCCGAATCAAAGCCGAGGCGAGTTTTGACGGTGAACCGCACCGGCGGCCGCACCGCCTCGCGCAGCGCGCCGAGAATGCGGTCGACGCGCGGCAGGTCGCGCAACAGCCCGCCGCCGGCGCACTTCCTGTACACGACCGGGGCCGGACAGCCGAGGTTCAGATCGATGGCGCCCACCGGGTGGCGCTGCAATTCATTGGCCGATCGCACCAGCGATGGCACGTCGTTGCCGATCATCTGCGCCGCCACGGGCCGGCCGGTCGGGTTTTCGTCGATCGACCGCAGAATCCACTTCTCCAGCCGCGAGTCGGCATGCACCCGGAAATACTCGGTGTAATACACATCCGCGCCCCCATACCGCACCATCAACCGCCAGAACGGCAGGTCGGTCACGTCCTGCATCGGAGCAAGCGCCAGCAGGGGAGAGTCATTGGTCATTGGTCACTTCTTCTTCTGAATAACAATGCTACTCTTCCTGTTCAATCGTGCAATACCTGTCCCGGGCTGATCACTGATCACCCGTTACTGACCACTGATTGCCGATTACTGATTACACCCTCACGGCTCCACGGAGACGCGCAGCCTGTAGAGCCGGACAGGCGCACTGACGGGTGGCTGGGGTCGATGAAGCGGACGGTGTCGATGCCGCTTTCGGTGGCGACGGGTTTCTCGGCGCCGAAGATATTCGAGGTGACGAGGTTCGATGACCACTCGGCATGACAGACCACTTGAGCGGTCTGGAAGGATGGCCGTGTGAAGGTGAGTGCGCGCCTCGCACCGGCCGGGGTGTCGACGATCTCCACACGGGGAAAGGCCACGTACTGCAACTTACTGGAAATTAGAACATTACATACATGCCTGTCCATTCGCGGCTCTCTTTAAATGAACGGTATTGAGCCCGGAACGGGCGTTGCACGATGACCAGTTCAATGTGGTCAAGTAAATCCTCGATCTATCGGCAAGCTCGGAGTGGCGGTTGAACCACCGAGTCGCGCGATCCTCCTCAATGACCGGGCGCGCCCTTGGTGCGTCAGGGATTGGAGGGCGGAGGCCGGGTGGATCCGTCAGCCCGGGCGGCGTGCCAGGCGCGATAGACTTTCGGGGAGATTTCGCTGGGTTTGATCTCGCTGCGACCTCCCCAGAAGACATTGGTGTAGAGAA
>CAZYHO010000396.1:0-4962 GCA_964647495.1 uncultured Akkermansia sp.
TCCCGCCCGCCGTATCTGGCGTCTCGCCGGATACATCGTGCGTCTCGCACCGTGTCGCACACACGTTTACCGCTACAAGGCGCGGGACGCTCGATGGACGGGGCGAGACGCCCCGTCCGGCGGGCAGGATGCACCGCCCTACCCGAGAACTGCCAGATCGCCTGGAGAAGTCACTTTGAGTGGCAGTGTGTCACCTCAACAGCACCGCGTTGGCGAGTTTTCCGGCGGATTTTTCGAAAGTGACCATCCTGCCGCCTTGGCTGGTGCAGGTGGCGCGGATTTCACCGGCGCGGAACATCCGGGAAGCGCGTCCAAAGCGTCGCGCTTCGTGACGCCGTAGTGGTATTGGGCCGCGAAATACGCATCCGCCACGCACCAGATCGTCCACCACCGGCAGGTGGCCCGCTCGATCAAGTATCCTGCGTCAGTCCGAGAGATATTCCGATACAGCGCGCTCCAACTTTTGAAGATCGGCAGCGGACACTGTTGCCACCACATCCAGCAACCGTGTCTTCGCCGTCTGCCGAATGGCGGGGACGATGGCGAAGCTGGGCTTTTTTCCGCTGGCGGACACTTTCACGCGCAGGGGCCAGATTTCACCGGGCTGTGTCGAAAGCGGAACCACCACAACCGTATTCAAACGGCCGTTCAGCGTGCTGTTGGAGAGCACCACGGCGGGGCGCACGTTGCCCATCTCAGGCGGATGCGCATCGCTCAAGTTCACCCATTGGATCGTCCCGCGCTTCATTTTTTGAAAGTTTTGGGAGGAGTGGCGAGCGGCGCGCTTTCCCATTCGGCAAGCCAGGCCGCTTCGTCCTTGTGGCTGTCCAGCAGCGCCGAATAGGCTTCGGCGGCGGCTTCGAGGCCGCGATGTTTTTCTTCACGGGCAACCAGATCCCGCACAAAGCCGGTCAGCGTCTGGTCTGGCGGCTTCATCCGCCGGATCGCCGAATGCAATTTGGCATCAAGTTTGATGGTGGTCGCCTGCATATACCTTGGCGGTATCACGATCAGGCATCGTGTCAACCAATTTCAAACCACGCGAAGCTCGACACACACGCAGCAGGCCTCTGCCTGTGATTCGTGCCATTCACGTGAAATTCGTGGTTAAGAACCGTTCTCGCAGCCTGGAAAGCCACGCTCCATTCTTTGCGCCGCCTGTCAGAGCTTGCTCATGATCCGGGGGTCTCACCACCACCCCGCGCTGTGGTACCGGTGGTTGAAAATCCACTTTCGATAGATCGTTTCGAGGCGGAAATGCGTGTGGTAGCCGCGCAGCATGCCGAACCACCCCTGGTTGGCCACGAGCAGGTCGTCCCAGCCCGCGCCCCCGCGAAAATCGACGACCTGAAACACGTCGTTGGCCCCAAGGTTCCAGCCGTTGATCCAGTCGGCCTGCCAGCTCCCGGATGCCGAAAACCCGGCGGTCGGGCTCATATTCGACTTGAGGATGCCGAGGTACTGCGTGGACCAGTTGTCCTTGTTGTAAACGACGAGGTCCTGGTCGGCATCGCCGTCGATATTGGCCACATGAAACCTGTCGCGGCGCTGGAGCTGCCAGCCGGGCAGATGTGCCGTGCTATTGTCGTAGCGGCGGCGGCCGCTCAGCTTGCCTTCGTTGCTGGCAATGTACGCGAGGTAAGTCGGCCCCCAGTCGAGGCCGTTGAAGATGGCGATGTCGGATGATTTGTCGCCGGTAAAGTCGAGCACGTGAAGCTGGTCCCGGCGGCGCATCTGCCAGATGCCTGGGATGGTGCCGTAGTGGCGGTCGGCCAGGCTGAGGCCGGCGCCGGTGGAGAGGTGGACTTGCAGGTGGACCTGGGCCCAACTCTGGCGGTTGAAGGCGATCACGTCCTGGCGCCCGTCGCCGTTGAAATCGCCGACGTGGAATTGCTCGTGGCGGCCCATTTCCCAGCCCGGCAGGAATTTGTCGTACCGGCGGGCCATTTGCAGCGCGGCGCCGGTCGAGCGGAGCATGCCGAAGTACGGGATGCTCCAGTTGGTTCCGTTGTAGACGAGCAGGTCGTCGCGCCCGTCGTTGTTGAAATCCGCCACGTAAAAGACATCGCCCGGCCGCCGCTCCCAGCCCGGCAAGTCACCGGCATAACCGCCGACGATCTCGAAGCGGTCGCCGAACGATTTCATGAAGACGACGTAAGGTTTGTTCCACGACGTGTGGTTGATCACGTAAAGGTCGTCGCGTCCGTCGCCATCGAAGTCGCCCGGCAGGAGGATGTCGTCGGGACGGCCGCGCCAGAAAGCGTTGCCGGCCGCGTTGTACATGAAATCGGTGCGGAACCACGTGGGCGTGAGCACGCCGGTCACGTTGCGCGGCGGGTTGCCGCTGACCGGGTCGTTCGGCCCGACGTTCCGGTTGGCGGAAAGGAAGAGCGCGAACTGGCGGCCGTCCATCGCGACGATGTCACCGCGGCCGTCGCCGTTGAAATCGCCGGCAACGTAGCGGCGCAGATCGGCGCTTTGGTACGGCAGGAATTGTTCGCGGACATTGGTGTAGCCGACCGGGTTGTGGGGAGGGGAGTTGTTGTTCATGCGGCCGAGGCGGCTGGGACGGAAAATACAGCTTGTCCACTGGCCTGAACCGATGGTGGCGCCGGCGAAGAGGCCGACGTCCTGCGAGTTGTCCGCGATGTGCGCGGCGGTGGTCGGGAGCGGGCGCCACGACGGCACCCAGGCGTTCCATTTCAGCGTGGCGCGCGTCGTGTTGGCGGTGAGGTTCGGGGCGCCCGGCTCGGCATTGCCATAGCACCCGCAAGAACCCGATCCGCATGTGTATTCGTCCCCGAGTGTGCCCGGCCTGTGGCCGAACTCGTGCGCGACCACATCCCAGCCGGCGCCGCGTGTGACGGTGAAGCGGTTTCCTCCGGCGCATCCGCCGAAGCTGGTCGTGTTGAGGACGAGGACGACGAAGTCGGCCTGCGGGCAGACGTCGTCGATCACGTCGTCGATGAGCGCCTGGCTGTTCGGACCGGCTTCCATCCAGCAGCGGTTCCAGAGGCCGCTGAAGCGGTACTCGAGCGCGGTGCTGCGCGTGGTGGTGACGGCGCCGGTGGAATTGACCAGCGTGACGCCGCTGTCGACCGAATACGTGTTGATTCGGAAAATATTCATGCCGTTGAGGACGGCGGGGTGGATGTCGCGTGTCTCCAGCGTGTTCATGACGTTGTCCCGCACATAGTTGTTGAAGGCGTCCTGATCCGCGGTCACGTCGCGGAAACCGTCGCCCATCACGGCGACGTTGAATTTGGACGCGTTGCTGCCGCTGCGGTGCAATGGGGTCATGGTGGCGGCGCGCGTCGCCGCTCGCGGTCGCGGCCTCGGCCTGCCTTCCGAGGCGCGCAGCAACTCGACGATTTCGCCGCCGCTCAGCCGCTGGACGACGGGGAACAGATTCGGATTGCGGTTGACCAATGCGGGCGTGAGCAGCGTGCCGCCGTCACCGGCGAGCGGGCCGCTGACTCTGAGGATCGAGACGTCCAGGCCATCGAGGCCTTTGAGCACGTCATCGCCGATGATAGGCACCGTAAGCCGCACCGATCCATCGGCCGCGATCCGGTTGCCGTGGGAGCCGCCGGTCGGCGGTTCGTAGCTGCGGCCGAGCCGCGGATCCGCGAAAGGAAGCAAATGATAGATCTGGCCGTTTGCCTGCCGCACCGCCAGCACGAACGATCCTTCGCTTGGCGCCACAAACGGCGCCGGCAACAAACCGCTCCCGGTCGACTGCGCCACAGCCCGCTCAAAAGTGAACGTCTGCCCGTCAAAGCGGACACGCAGCCGCACATGATGCCCGGGATCGACATCGCTGCCGCCCTCCTGCTCGGTCAAGACCGGCTCGAGTCCGGGCACGTATTTCATGTCGAAGGCGCCCGGCTCGGGCAGCACGTCGATGCGCTCGGGTGGCGTGCGCACGTTGTCGCCCTGCCAGCCGTCTTCGATCACGCCTTCGCCGCCGTCGCCCGGCACCTCGGTCGGCCGTCCGCGGTCTGTGTCCAGCGGCACGAACCGATCCGCGATGGCTATGTCGTCCTCCGCCGGCGCGGCGTCCCAGAGCCGCCAGTTCAACCGGCGGCCGAGATGCGCCAGATCCACGCCGCGGTACACGCCTCTCGCCAGCGGGGGCGCCTTGCCCTCCGGAGATGTCTCGGTCGCTTCGGGGTCGTGCGGCAGCGAGAGAAACGGCAGGTCGCCCAGCAGCCGCTGCAGGCCGACGCGCACCTCGTCCGCCTCGGCCTCCGTATCGGTCACCTCGACGACGATCTCCCCGGCTTCGCGTTTCACCGAGACGCGTGGCGGCAGCACCACGATCCGGAAAAACCCGCGCCCCGGCAAGTCCGCCACCGGAATCGAAATCGGCGTCCGCTCGTACAAGGCCGTCACGGGCGGCGTCCACGGCTGCCAGTCTTCCACAAAATCAGGTGTGTACTCGACCTGGATGCGGGCCAGCGGCGCGCTCTCGACTTCCATATTAAATAATGGCTGCTCCAAATCGCCCTCTCCCGGAGCCTGCGTGCTGCCCACATAAACGACCTCGCCCACGGTCGGCTCCTGGCCGTATGCGGGGCCGGTTTTCATCATCACCACCATCGCCGTCACCAGCCCCAGCCCTGTCGAGATAAGGGGCACAGCCGATCGAGCCGATTGCCTGAGAACATGGAGGGTCATTGACAAAAGAGTGATGCCCGGCGTTTTCATGCGGCATTCGTCTCAGATTTGCGCCCGCAGGTCAAGATTGTTGCGATAATTCCGCGCATTCTCCCCGATCATGCGAAACACTGTTGCGCACCACGCTTCGCTGCCGGGCCGAAGCCGGGACTCCGGGCGTTGTGGCTTGGGTGGGACGCGACCTCCGGGCGCGTCAGCGGTGGCCGCGCCCAAAATGCGGCCCAGTCGCCGATTCTCCCGAGGCGTCCGAGCAGGAGGCGAACGATTTGTTCGCACCAGGCA
>CAZYHO010000397.1:0-4959 GCA_964647495.1 uncultured Akkermansia sp.
CCGGTGACGCTGCCGTTCTCGCCCGCCGCATATTGAAGCGTGTAGGGCGTGGGCGCAAACCAAGCCACCACATTGACGGGCGCGCTCACATTGACATCGGTTCGCGGGTTATCGGTCAGGCCATCGCTCCATTGCACAAAGAAGAATCCGTCCGCGGGCACCGCAGTGACGGGAGTGCCATCCTGTCCGGGCGGCACGGATTGCAGCAGGTCGCCGGTGACGCTGCCGTTCTCGCCCGCCGCATATTGAAGCGTGTAGGGCGTGGGCGAAAACCAAGCCACCACATTGACGGGCGCGCTCACATTGACGTCGGTTCGCGGGTTATCGGTCACGCCATCGCTCCATTCCACAAAGGAGAATCCGTCCGCGGGCACCGCAGTGACGGGAGTGCCATCCTGTCCGGGCGGCACGGATTGCAGCAGGTCGCCGGTGACGCTGCCGTTCTCGCCCGCCGCATATTGAAGCGTGTAGGGCGTGGGCGAAAACCAAGCCACCACATTGACGGGCGCGCTCACATTGACGTCGGTTCGCGGGTTATCGGTCACGCCATCGCTCCATTCCACAAAGGAGAATCCGTCCGCGGGCACCGCAGTGACGGGAGTGCCGTTCTGCCCGGGGGTCACGGATTGGAGCAGGGAGCCGGTGACGCTGCCGTTCTCGCCCGCCGCATATTGAAGTGTGTAGGTCGCCACGGTGAAGTGCGCGGTGACGGATTTGGGGGCGTCCATCAGAATCTGCGCCGGGTTCACGCTCCCCGTGAGATCTCCCGACCAGTGGGAGAACATGCCGTTCACGCCGGGCGGCACCAGAGCCTCCAGGGTGGCGGTCACTCCCTGTTTGTGATTGCCGCCGCCATGCACCGCGCCGCCACCGGGCGGGTCGATCGTGACCGCCAGCGGGTGATACACATTGTAGGGCGCCAGCAGCATGGTCACCCTGCTGGACGCGCCGCGGAACACCCCGCCTTCCACCATGTTGTCGGCCAGGGTGGGCGAGTAGGCGCGTTGAAGCTCCAGGCCGATGAGGAATCCGTCGCCGTCCGCATCCTGGTCCGGCGCGCGGTCAAGAGCGCCGAAATGCAGCCATTCATAGGCATCCAGAATGCCGTCGCCATCGCTGTCCTGGGAGTTGGGCAGGTAATGCGCCACGAAATGAGTCTCGCTCTCGACGACGGCGCTGGTCCGGTTCAAGGCGCGACCGTTGGCCGCTGACCGGCGCTCGCCATTGATGGTCCAGTGGGTGAAGGTGAAGCCTTGGGTGCTGCCACTGAGCACCGGCGTGGTGATCACCGTGCCCGGAGTGGTGAACCCCGGATCGGTTGCAATCAATCCGGGCGGCTCGCTGCGGATGACGTAGGGGATCTGAACCGCCGGAGTGTAGAGCCGCACCTTGATGGAAGCGCCGCGGAAAACGCCGCCCTCGATCAGGCGGTCCGGAACCGCCGGACTGAGGCCGCGGCGATACTCATCCGCAATCGTGAAGGCGTCACCGTCCGGGCTGGTCTGCGGATCGTTGCCGTTGGCGCCGAGATGGAAGTCCTCCCACCAGTCAGGCAGCCCGTTGGAGTCGGCATCCGTGGCGGTGAGCGTCATGTGCGCCACCACGTCCAGGTCCTCGTTGAGCACCAGATTGAGCTGTGTGCGCGCCACGCCGTTGGGACCGGCCTGCCGGACTCCATTCACGGTCCAGTAGCCGAAATGATAACCCTGAGTGGGGCCATACAGGTTGGGAGTGGTTTCCTCCGCTCCCGGCGTCAGCACCTTCTCCTCGCGGAACAATCCCTCCGGCAAACTCGACAGCCGGTAAATCTTGTAGAGATCGGGATTGCGGAATCCCACCGCGATGGAAGCGCCGCGGAACAGGCCGCCTTCGATCTTGCGATCCTGGATCACCGGGCTGTAGCCTCGCCGCAGTTCATCCTCCACCAGAAAGTCGTCGCCGTCCAGGTTGTCTCCGCCGTCGTGATCGAGTCCGCCCAGGTAGCGGTGCTCCACCCAGTCGAGGATGCCGTCCGCGTCGGTGTCCGCGTTTTTGGGCACAAAATGCGCGACGATCTGCATGTAATCCTCGCTCAAAGTCACCTGGATCAGAGTGGTGGCGAGTCCATTGGCCTTGCGTTGCGGCACGCCGTCCACGCTCCACCAGCCGAGCATGTATCCCTGCGTCTCGCCGGCCAGATTGGGGGTGGTGATGACGGTGTTGGTGTCCACCATTTCCGACTGGTAAAGCAAACCGGGCGGATCGCTTTTCATCTCATAGACCACCCGTTTGCTGGGATCGTGATAGTTCAGGCGGATCGAGGCGCCGCGGAACAGGCCGCCGTCCACCAAGCGGTCCGGAATGGCGGGCGAGTAACCGCGCGCCAGCTCCACCCGGTGGGTGAGCGTGTCGGCGTCAAAGTCGCCGTCCAGATCATGATCGAGGGCGCCGAGATAGCGCAGCTCCAGCCAGTCCGGGATGCCGTCGTCATCCGTGTCCGCGTTGACCGGCGCAAAATGCGCCACGAGGCTTGTGTCATCACTGTCGATGGCGGTGATCAGCCGGGTGCGGGCGGAGCCGTCCGGCCCATTTTGACGCACCCCGTTTTTGGTCCAGTGCGTGAAAGCCCAGTCTTGGAGGAGGACGCCGAGGTTGGGCGTGGTCACCTCGCCCCCGGGCGCCACTTGGCCGTTTGCTTCCAGCAGGCCGGAAGGCTGGCTGGAGATGCGGTAGCGGAACAACACGGCCGGATTCGCGTAGTGATGCGGCATGGACGCGCCGCGGAAGACGCCGCCTTGGCGCACCACGTCAGGGATGGCTGGCGACCAGCCGCGCGTGCGCTCCACCGAGGTGACAAAAGCATCGCCATCCGGATTCGAGGTGGGGTTGTGGCTCAGCGTGCCAAAGACACGCCACTCCTCCCAGTCCGGGATGCCATCGTTGTCGCTGTCCTGCGCGGCCGGGAGATAGACGGCGGTCAGGGCCAGACTGCCGGAGATGGCGACACGCGCGCGGGTAAGCGCGACTCCGGAGCCGGCGAGCACCGGCACGCCGTTGGCGGACCAGCGTGAGAAGCGCCAGTCACCGCTTTCCACCGGCGCCTGCGGGGTCTCCACGATGCTGCCATGAGCGGCGTTGCCGCTTTGCGGGGCGACAATGCCCGGCGGCGAGCTGTCGATGGTGAACGCATGATCCTGCGCGAGCGCGCCGCCGGCTGCCAGCACGAGCGCGAGCGCCATCCCGGCGCCGGGGAGCCGGGCCGCCAGGTGTCTGGATCGTGCTGGTTTCATAAGGAGCGGCGGTTGAAGTGGGGGCGCGCGCCTCCGCGCCGGCGGGGCTCAGGGCTGGATCAACCAGACCCAGTTGGCATCGTAGCTGCCGGTGTCGAAGCTGTACTCGTTCAGCTTGCGCGGCCTGTCGCCGTCGATGGTTTTGAGCACGCCCTCGGTGAGATTGGGCGCCACCTCCCAGGCATTGACAATGCCCGGAGTGGCCGCTTCCCGCGCCCATTGCACTTCCTGCGCGGTGGCCTCCCGGGTATTCATCAGCGCCTGGATGAACTGCCTGCCCTTCAGGGTCACGGTGCTGCCCGTGGCCAGCAGCTCGCCCCGGAACGCCTCCGGCGCGTCATTGGTGCCGTGAATGCTGCCTGCGCCGCCGCTGCGGCTGAAAACCACCGTGGGATTGCCGCTGGCGGCGAGCCAGATCAGCGGCTCCAGGAACCAGTTCACATGCAGCGGGGTGCGCGTGATCTGCATGGCGGGCGCGGCGCCCTCGGCGGGCAGATCGAGGAAATGCAGCCCCATCAGACTGGCGCGCGCGTCGCGGGCAAAGACATGCACCGAGACATCGCCGAAATCGGCGTCCCAGTCCGCGCTCACATCCCAGGTGACGCGTTTCACCGCGGAGGTAGGAATGGCGGGGCCCATGTTCGCCGCGGTGCCCTCCACCAGCGCGGCGGCGCTGGGCAGGATCAGGTTGTCCAGGCTTGTCCAGGGGCCGATGAAAGCCGCCGGGGCGGTATGCACCGTGGCATCGTCCAGGTCAGTGACCTTGTAATCGAGGTCCAGCAGGGTGGTGTTGGGGCGCTGCGCGATCGACATCACATCCACGATCGGCGGGGCGTTGCGCGTCACCGGGCCCATGCTCGCGCCCTCGCAGCGGCGGATCAACCAAAGCTGCGCGCCGCCGTCGGTGGTGATGATGTCGCCCTTTTTGTTCACCGCGAAGCGGCTCACGAAATCCGGCCACCCGGCGAAGAGTTGTCCATAGGACGCAATTTCGGTGAAGTCACGCGTGAACAACCGGATCCAACCTCCACTGAAGTTGCGGCCCACATAGCACACCCCGCCGCTGTAAACGATAAAGCCGATGGGCAGTCCTTCTTGTTCCTTGATGCCCAGATCATTGTAAATCGTTCCGGATTCCAGGTGCAGACGCCCGTCCGGCAGCACCGCATACTGGCCGTGATCAGGCAGGGTGAAGGATTTCACCAGTGTCCCGTCCGGCTGGTAGATGCGGTTTTGCCCGCCGTTGTCCCGGACGTAGATGTTGCCATTGACCGGGTGCAGACGCACGTAGTGGGCCGCAAATCCGGTGGCCATATCCGGCAGGGGAGCGCCGGTGGCGTCAAACACCAGCATCTTGTTTTGGTTTGGAACCGGGGCATAGATGACGCCGTTCTCCGCCACGGCGACGTCATGCGGATTGAACCCCGTGATCTGGGACAGGTAGTTCAAATCCGGATCATAGATGGCGATCCGGCTGTTATTGTAGTCGGCGCAATAAACTTTTTCGTCCGGGCCGACCGCCACTCCCATGGATTGACTGAACTGCCCGGTTAGGTGGCGGTGGACGAAGAAGTGATTTTGGTTGAAGGCCGCCACGGGCAGGGCCGCGCAGAGACCGGCGAGGAAGACGAGGGCCAGCGCCCCCAGGGTGGAGGATGATGTTTTCATGGCGGTGTTAAGTTGAAGGGTT
>CAZYHO010000398.1:0-4951 GCA_964647495.1 uncultured Akkermansia sp.
GGGGTCGGGAGGTTCGTGCAGATGGCGACCGGGGTGCTGCCGACGGTGTATGTGATGTCGAGTCCGCTGGAGTCCCAGCGCGCCGCGAACTGGCGGAACGCGGTATCGAAGCCGAAGGATCGGGGGAAATTGCCCACGGAGATGCCGTTGGCGAAGCCCTCGATGCTGGGCGTGTCGCCGCCGTTGTCGTAGGTGTCGAAAGCGATCGTCAACCCCTGGGTCATCGCGAATCCGCCTTCGCCGCCTCCGTTGCCGACGGGAATCGGCCCGACATTGAGCGACCATCCGTCCGCCGGCGTGCCCGAGGCTGACATGCGCACCCGGAACGAGGCGTCCCGGGACTGCACTTCCTGGCCGGGATCAAGGTTGGGCAATTTGAACGACGAAAGCGTGTTGCCCGTCCCGAACTGCGTCAGGCGCAGCGGGTTGTTCAAGACTGCCGCGGCCGGATGCCCGTCGTTCCCGGTGTTGCTGGACGCCATCACGGATTCATCGCCGAGATTCGTGATCGGCCCGGCCCCGCTGAATGCCTGCACGCCGGAGACCGGATAGCGGCCGGCCCAACCAACAACCCACGGCCACATCGCCGCCACCATCACAATCACAAAGCGCAGGGGGGTGATCGGCAATGTCAAGGATCCTGGAGTCTCAGGAATGGAAGAAATCAGGAATGGCGAGGAACAAGATCAAAATTATCATAACGGTTTTCATTTGTCCATCGATGTGTGAGGGTCGGGATTCTCGATCCGTATGCCTGCTCCGCCTCCGCTCACCGAAGTGGCTGTCACCCTGCTCCGCGATATCGGCGCGCTGCTGGCGCGCTGGCTGACCGCATGGTGCCTTGTCGTTTTTCATGCCTGGGACGAGGCTCAGGCCGGATTCAGGCATTACTTCGGCCCCAAGGAGGCGTGGCCGCTGAGCACGGCGATTTCCGAGGCTGGTGTGCCGGGCGGGCTGGCGGTGGCGACTGCGCTGACGTTTGTATTGTGCAGCGTGGCGGCGGCGTTTTTCCTCGGGTTGCTGACTCGCGTGGCGGCGGTGGTGTTGCTTGTGGTGGCGATCGCGGTAGCCGCGCTCGCCACGGCGGACTCGCTGCAGGAGAGTGCGGGAGTTTATGCCGCGGTCGCCTGCGCGCTGCTTTTCGGTGGACCCGGGCACATTTCCCTGGACGCCCCCATCGGCCACTGGCGCTCCCAAAAGACGAAAAAGAAATCGTCGCCGAAGTATCGCTGAGGCCGGCGATACCGTTCATTCGCGTTCATTCGCGGTTAGTTGAACTGCATTGGCGTCAATGGCGACAGCGGGTGACTCGTCCGGATGCGGTGGATCGGCGAGCAGGCGGCGGCTCCATGAGTGGCGGGCGACGGCGGTGCGAAGGGCGTGGAGTTTTTCCTGCGGGGTGCGGCCGGTGTCGGTGGCCAGGTCGCGGCCCAATCCGAATGCGCGGGCGATGGCGATGCGGCGGGAGGCGAGGAGGCGCTGGCGCAGGCGAGCGAGTGCGCGCTGGGCGGCGGCTTGACGGCGGGCGTCGTCGCGTTGGGTGCGAAGCGACTGGATGGCTTCGGTCACGGCGCCGGCTTCTGTGCTGAGCGGGGCGGCGGGACCGGCGAGATTGGCGGCGGCGGCGTTCGGGTAGCGGGCGAGTTCGGGCCAATCGGCGGGGCTGAGGCCGGCGTGGAGGGCGTCCGCCTGGTCCGGCGGCAGGCTGGCGGCGCAGCGGGCGAGGATGACCTGGAGCATGCCGGCGTTGAGTGCGGAGACATTGTTCCAGGCGGCGCGCATGAGCCGGTAGAACCGGTCGCGGAGGGACGGGTCGGCGGCCAGGCCTGATGCCAGGTCGCGGTGGAGTTCGAGCCAGAGCCGCAACTGTTCGCGCAGCAGGGGCGCGGGCTCGGTGTTCATGGTGTTGGCATCGTGGATGCGGTAATCGAGGAGAGGATCCGGCAGCACGCGCAGACCGCCGGCCAGGGCCGCGCGCAGGAGAAGATAATAATCGTAGCTGAACCGGAACGGCTTGGCGGGGTGGTCCAGAAAGAATTCGCGGCGCGCGATGAAATTGCTGTTCGACACGGCGAAATTGGCCTGACCCAGCCAGGCGACGAGATCGGTGTCCTCGCCCTCCCAGCGGCTCCAGACGGCGTCGACCCACCGGCGGCGCGGGTGATCGGCGGGAACGGGATTGCCATCGGCGTCGATGAGCCGCAACCCGGTGACGAGGAGAGCGGCCCGGGAGTCGGCCTCGAAGACAGGCAGGGCGCGGGCCAGGCGCCCGGGCGCAATGACATCGTCGGAATCGAGCGTGGCGATCAATTCGCAGTCTGCGCAGGCGCGATCGATCAGCGTGCGCACGGTCGCGGAAACGCCTCGGTTTTCCTGAGTGCACACTTCCACTCCCCGGGCCTCGAACCGGCGGGCTTCTGCGAGCGAGCCGTCGGTCGATCCATCGTCGAGCACGAGAATGCGGTCCGCCGGCCGCGATTGGGCGAGCACGGATTCCAGGGTCCGGCCGACGAAGGCCTCGTGGTTGTAAAGGGGAATGACGACAGCGATCCGCATGACTCGCCCGCAGCCTAACGCCAATCATGGAAAGAAGCACCGCGGATTTCGGGCGGGATGAATCGGGGGTGGCCGATTTGCCGGCGGCGAGGATAATCCGTGGTTCCATGCCTGTTTTGGCGTTCATTCATCTGCTTGCTTCGTGAAAATCCCCCTGTTCTTCCGCTCACCTCGTGGCTGTGTGTTCGCCTTGGCGGCACTGGCCTGTCTCGCTGCTTCCCCTGCCGCGCGCGCCGCGGACAGCGTGGTCGTTTTCAATGAAATCAATTACCACCCGCGCGACGCGGAGAGCGGGACCGAGTGGATCGAGCTGCACAACCTGATGGGTGTCGATGTGGACATGTCCGGGTGGCGATTGAGCAGCGGTGTGGATTTCGTGTTTCCCGCTGGCACGGTCATTTCGGGGCATGGGTTTCTGCTGGTGGCGGCCGAGCCTCAGCATCCATCCATCGCCGGCCGCAACGCGCTCGGACCGTTCAGCGGCAGCCTGAACAATGCCGGCGAAACCCTGCGCCTGCGCAACAATAGCGACCGCATCATGGATGAAGTCACCTATGATGACGACGGAGAATGGCCCTCCGGCGCCGACGGATCGGGCAGCACGCTGGCCAAACGAAACCAGGGATCCGCCGACGCCCGTGCCGCCAACTGGGTGGCCAGCCCCGAACCCGGCGGCACGCCCGGAGCGCCCAATTTCCCGCTGGCCGGCGCTCCCCCGACCGTCACTTCGCTGGTGGCGCTCGACGCAGTCTGGAAATACCGCGACAATGCCGCCGCGCCGCCCGCGGAATGGAAAAACGTGGGTTTCGACGACACCGCGTGGAGCGCTGGGCCGGCCGCGATGTACGCGGGCGACGCCAATATTTCCGGCGCGGGCGACGGCCTGCTCGCGTGGTGGCCGCTCGACGAAACCGGCGGCAACATCGTCTCCAACGCGGTGCCGGGCGGCCCCGTCGGCGACCGCATCGGCGGCTCCTGGATCAACGACCCTGTGCGCGGCCGCGTGCTCAGCTTCAACGGTGCATCCGACTATGTGCACGCGGGCGACGCCACCATCCCCGTGATGGAAGTGGCCACCGATTTCACCTGGGCGTTCTGGGCGTACTCGACCGTCACCGGAGACAACTCCGTGGTCGTGGGCAACCGGTTCGCTCCGTTCGGTGGTGACTGGAATCCCCGCGAGTTCATCAAGTTCACGCCATCCGCGTTCGAATTCCACCGCAACGGCTCCGGCGAAAACATCGATTACCCGAATTTTCCCACCAATGTCTGGATCCATCACGCCGTAGTGAAAAGCGGTCCCACCCTGACCTATTACCGCGACGGCGCGGCAGCGGGCAGCGCCATCGTCAGCCAGCCATTGCTCTATCCCCAGCCGCTTTATTTCGGGGGAGACCAGTCACAGGAGAATTGGCGTGGACGGCTGGACGATGTCGCGCTCTGGACAAAAGCGCTGCCCGCCGCTTCGGTCGCGGGAATGGCGGACGGCACGTACACGCCGCTCACCGCGCCGACCGACGGCACGGGCGGCGGTTCCCTGAAAACGGAAATCGCCGCGGCGACGACGCACTATTTTCGCTGCGTTTTCTCGTTCACGGATAACCCTTCGATGGTGGCATTGACACTGCGGCACCTCGTTGACGATGGCGCGGTGTTTTACCTCAACGGCGCGGAAATCCTCCGTGTCAATCTGCCGGACGGCGCGATCGATCATGCCACGGCCGCCGGCGAGGCGGTGGACGCGGCCTCCCTCTCGCCCGTGCTTGCGGTTCCCGCCGACGCGCTGCGCCACGGGGACAACGTGCTTGCCGTGGAAGTGCACCAGGCCGTCGCCGGCCCGGATGACATGGTGTTTGCCGCGTCTCTCACGGCCACGGCCTTGCCGGCCTCCGCGGCATCGGCGTCCGCCCTGGTCATCAATGAAATCAGCCCGTGGCACGAGGCGCCATTCCTGATCGAGCTGGCCAATCTCTCGTCCTCGCCGTTGCCGCTGGCGGGATACTCGCTGGTGGCGTCCAATGGAGGCTCGCATGCCTTGCCGGCAACCGAAGAACTTGCTGCCGGGGGATTTCTTGTGCTGGACGCCGCGGCGCTCGGTTTCGAGCCCCGGTTCGAGGACCGGATCTTTCTCTACGGACCGGGTGCGCTTCTGGCCGATGCCCGCATCGTCACCGACCGCTGGCAAGGGCGCGCGGGCGAGCGCTGGGCCTTTCCGGCGGCGCCGACTCCCGGTAGCGCCAATATCTTCGCGTTCAATTCGAGCATCGTGATCAACGAGATCATGTATCATCCCAGGTCGCTGGAGGCGACGGAGACACTGCCTTTGCGAGACTCCGAGGAGCAATGGATCGAGCTGCACAACAGCGGGGATGCGGAGGTCGATCTCGCGGGCTGG
>CAZYHO010000399.1:0-4943 GCA_964647495.1 uncultured Akkermansia sp.
CGCCGATCCGTGCCCAGCAGATACTGCCAGACCCATGCCAGCGTGCTCCCCGCGGGAACGGCCCAGGGATCGGATTGACCGCGCGCGGTCAGCCAGGCGGAAAGCGAAGGACCGGTGTCAACCGCTGCCGGCACGATGACAGTCGCGACCGCCGCGCCGGCCGGGTTGCGCAAAGTGAGAGCGGAAATCGATGCCGGAAATGCACCCCGCAACGCGCCTTCGACATGCAGCCCCTGCCCGCCGCGCGGTCCGGTGGCGCGGGCACGGAAAGCCGCTACGCGCGGGCTGAGATACAGACTTCCGTTCGCTTCGATGAGCGAGCCGGGCGGAAATTCCTTCAGGACCGGCCCATCCACCCACCACCCGGCCAAACTGATGGCCGTGTCATGCGGGTTGCGCACTTCCACGAAGACCTCATCGGAAAGGCCGCCGGGAGGCCGCGCTTCGACCTCGCCGAAGGTCAGCGCCGGGGAGACCGGCTCGGGACCTGGCAACAAAGCGGATTCGGAATTGGCGAGGTGATAATTGGCGGCGTTGGCGGCGAGATGGGTTTCATACAAATGGATGCGCCGCACATCGAGGTATTGGGTCTTCAACCGTTGCCACGCCAGTTCGGGCGACTGGCTGCCGCCGAATTGCCCCCACTTCGCGCGGTCGAGCGCGGCGTCCTCCGGGAAGGTGGCGGCCCAGGCCTCGAAGCGCCGTACGAACCAACTGTCGCCGGCGGCGGCGGGAGCAGCCAGCGTGCGATCCATCACCCAGCGCAGGTGGCGGCGGAAGAGACCTTTGATCCGGTCGCTTTGCAGGAGCTTGTTGACGAGGCGGTTCCAGTTGCGGTTGGCGGGGTAGCGCTGGGTGTGGAAAAAAGGGTGCGAGGGCGCGATCGGCACGTTGGCCGAGGCGCCGCCGAGAATGTAATCTTTGTCGGCCCACAGGATGTCGCTGAGGATACTGTCCTGTGTCATGAAATGGCGGCCGAAGCTCAGATCGGCATCCCAAGGCACGATGGACCATTCTCCGGAGCCTTCGCTATCGCGGTGCAGATAATAATTCTTCACCGAGGCGTCGGTATGTTGCACGACGACGCTGGCCGCCAGATACCCCAGCACACGCGGGAGGTCGATGTTATCAAAAAGCCAGGCGTCCAGCGCCGCGCCATCGAGGGCATTGGTCTTGGCGATGAACTCCGCAAGATCGGCATTTCCTGTTTCTTCGCGACGGTTCTTTTTCTCCACGCCGGCCGTGGCCGAGGTGAAGGTATTCTCCATTTTGTAGAGCGCCCCGCGGCCGTCGTGCCCGGCGCGGCGGAGAAAATCGGCGTCGGGCTGCTCGGTCATCCAGGCGACGGAATGGAAAACCCCGTTTTGCTGCACGCGGACGGGAAAGGTCAGCGGCGCCGGACAGCCCGCGAGTTCGAAGGTTTCCATCGCCACCGGCTGGCGCAGATAGGTTTTGTCGGTGTAGGTGGTGTTGAGATCGAATTCATCCACCCGAGGCAAATCGGCGCGCAGGCGGACGTGGTGGCCGGGGTTGAATTCGAATTTGTAACTTTTCTTGGCCAGGCTGGCGGTGCTGTTGCCGCGGCGGCGGACGAAGACGTTATCGAAGAACTCGCCCTGATAAAGCACGGCCGCGCGGGTGCCCGCCACGGTGGTGGCGGCATTGGGGGTTTGGATGAACCATTCGAGCACGGGCAATTGGCTGGCGACACCCTCCGGCGCCGCGGCCGTGCCATGATAGCGCGGCGAGGTTTCGTTCGGCCGCGGCCGCGGGGAAAGCGCGATCTGGCCGGATTCATCCTCGGCTTCGAAGCGCCAGCGGATCATCTGTCCCGGCGACACCTCCGCCAGCGGCACTTCGCCCGTGTAAAAACCGTCGCCCGCCGTGACATCGGGCGCCACGCCGTCGTCCCTCAACGGGAAGGTCGCTTCCGGTTGGAACGCCCGGCGGTAATAGCCGCGGACGGCGGTCACCGGTCGTCCGGTGGCCACCACCGGCGCGGTGACGACCAGCGTTTCCTCCACCGGTCCGAGCGCCGGACTGCGGTTCGGGCGTCGTGCGCGTGTTTCCGGTTCGAGGAGGTACGGCCCGATGTCGGCGCTCCCCGCGCCATTGGCCGCTCCCGGCGTGGGGGTGGTGAAATAGACCGGTGTCGTGCCTTGGCCGGGCGTGGGCAGGCCGTAGCAAATATCCGGAAATTGCCGCGGAAAGGCGGGGCTGAATTCGGTGGCGATAGAGCCGTCCGGCTTGAAGAGTCCGAGATATTCGCCGTCGCCGGAGAGTTTGAAATTCGTGTGCAGTTCGCCCTGCGGATCGCGGCGGTTTTTGTCCGAGGCGAAAACGAGCCGGAATTCCCCCGGCGCGAGCGAGACCTCCGGAAAAACCCAGCGGCCCGGTTGCGAGGGATTGTCGGTCAGGCTCCAGCCCGCCAGTGACACGGTGGCGACGCTGGTATTCTGCACCTCGATCCAGTCCGAACGCTCGCCGTCTTCGTCGCGCAGGCCGCGGTCGTTGAGAGCGAGGAATTCGCTCACGCGGACCTGCCCGATAGCGGAGGAAGCCACGCCGAAGCTCAGCAACAGCGCCGCGGCCAAGGTGGTGGATTCCATGAAATCGAGGCCGGAAAAGGAACGAGCAGGGCGAAAGCCACATGTCCGAGGCTCCGGGGAGACGAGAGAACGCGGAGGAAAACGAAGCCGTGGAAGTCAAGCGAGGAGGGCGGGCATCCCGCCCTCATCCTTGTGCCGTCATCACGCGCGACGGCGGCGGAGGGCAGCCAAACCTCCCAGGATGCCGAGCAGTGCCACGGAAGGCTCGGGGATGGCATTCACGGATCCCTCGACGCGGAGGAGGTCGATGTGAAGATTGCCCGTGCCCGCGGTGTTCGGTGCGGCAGCGAAGGGAACGAAGCGGAACTCCACCGAGTTGGCGCCCGAGATCGCCTGGGTGAAGGTGTGAATCTCTGCGGTGCCGACGCCGGCAAACGGCACCGTTACGCTTTCTCCGAATGGCAGGAACTCGCCGCCGTCCACGCTGTAGCTGAAGGCCAGGTTGTTCGGAGCGCCGTCGCCGTTTCGCCATCCTCCCAGGCTCAACGACACGATATCGATCGTGGTGCTTGAATCGGAGCCCGTGAGCGTGAATGCCAGGTAATTGTCGTTCGAGCCGATGGGATTGGTGTCGAACGATTTCACGTTCAATTCGCCGGGCGCCGGATTGCCGACCGAATAAACCAATCCGCTGCTGCCGGTCAGATCGCTGCTGGTGACTCCGGCAATGGCATTGGATTTATCCGCAGTGAGCAGCGGGTTGACGATCGGCTGGTTGTCGTCCGGGGCGGTGGTGGCGGGCACCTCGCTGAAGTCCCAGTTGACCAGCGTAGCGGCGGAAAGCGAGCCAGCCAGGAGCCAGAGGCCCAGGCTGAGTGAGACGAAGTGATAATGTTTCATGTGGATGTCAGGTTGGTGGGGAATGTGAGGGGAGATGAATCACGACCGAAGTTCGTGGAAATGAGATGATGGTTTTGGCACAGAAGGAAACGAAGAAAGCAATGAAAACTCCTGATTTTTTCGCTTCCTTTGTTGTTTTCGGTCGAGCTTGTCCGAGGTCATGGTTGTCGTTATTTATCTATTGAAAGCCATGCTCTCAGGGCCGCGGGGAGCGCAGCAGCCGGAAGAAACGGACGGGGCCGTCCAATTCCACGACGAACGAGCGGTCGGCGCCATCGCCGGCGACGCTCTCGCCAAAGTGGCTCCATTCGTTTTCCCGCAGGCCAGGGTTTTGCTGGAGTTGGTAGGTGTAGCCGGAGGCGGTGGCGAAGCTCAGGGCCACGGAGGTGGCGTCGATCGGCGCGATGTTGAGGGTGATGGTCTCGGTTGACGGTGGCGGCGCGCCGGCAAGCGTGCCCCGCACCTGGAGCACGGAAATGTGGTGATTGCCGGTGGATCCGGCGTTCACCCGCCGCGGTGTGTAGCGGATTTCGATCTCCCGGGCCGCCGGCACCTCGTCGGTGAAGGAATACGTGGCTTCCGTGCCGGGACCGAAGTCGGGCGCGATCAATACCTCGCCGAAGGGGATGAACTCATCGCCGTCCAGGCTCACGTCGAAGGCGATGCCGTCCGGTGCGCCCGCGCCATTGCGCCACACCTTGAGGGTCAGCCTGTCAAGCTGGATCGCGCGCCCTTCGTCGGCGGTCAGGGTGAAGAAGACATAATTCACATTGACGCCGGAGCCAACGCCCACGGGTGGATCCCAGTTTTTGACATTGAGTTCGCCGTCGGCCGGATTGCCGATGGAGAATTGCAGCCCGTCGCTGCCCTGGAGATCGCTGCTGGCGAGCCCGTCGACCGCGTTGGCGAAACCGGCTTCGAGCAAGGGCCCGGCCGCCGAGGCGTTGTCCTGGATCGGGGCGAAGAGCGGGCTGAAATCCCAGTCGATGAGCAGGTCGGCCACCGTCCCGGCCGGATAATGGGCAGGCACGCGCGAATCGGAAGTGTTTCCATCGCCGTTCGGATCGTCCAGCCGGTAGTCATAGATCGCGACCTCGTCGATCAAGCCGCTCACAGACTGGATGCCGTCGTTATTGTGCGAGCCGATCACCCAGCCTCCCTGGGTGGCCTCCGGATGCGATCCCAGATAGCTTTCCCCAAGATAAGCGCCATTCACGTAAAACCGGAGCGCGAACTCATCCGGCGAATAAGTCAGCACGACATGATACCATGTATTGTCCTTCACATTGATCAATTCCGTGCCCAGCCGTTGTCCGCCGTTGATGAAACTGGCGAACTGATCGGTGGAGGCGCCGCTGTGAAAGAGCAGGCTGCTGCCGGCGCCGCCGTCATCTTTTTGGGCCACGATAATGGAGTCGCCGGCAAAGGAAAACACCGGGCTGTTGACCCAGGCCTCGATGCTGAACGGTTTGCCGCTGCCGGGATCGAGCAGAA
>CAZYHO010000400.1:0-4942 GCA_964647495.1 uncultured Akkermansia sp.
TGGAAGCGCCAACCGCTGACGTGCCCGGAGGTCACGTCCCACCCCGGAGCTTCGCCGACAAAGTCATCCGAAAGCCTGACAATTGTGCACGATAAAGGAAGGCGATCCGGACACTGCACCGCAGTGACCGCGCACTATTGCCGTTTAATCCGGAAATGGTAGATCGGCTGGCCGGCGGGCGGGGCGATGGTGACCGATGTGGTGGTGCCTTCGGACGCGACGGTGCCGGGGATGTCGACCCAGCCATTGACGGCGAGGCTCGGTGATTGCTGGATGATGTAACTGGCGCCGGGTTGCGACGACCAGGTGAGCGTGAGGGCGCCGGTTTCGGGGTTGCGGGTGACGCTGAGGATGGCGAAGTCGGCGGATGGCGGTGTGACGCCGCCTGGGGGCGCATCCGGACCGGCGGCCAGGTTGGCGAGCACGGCCTCTTCGTTCAGGATGCCGTCATAGACCCTGAACTCGTCGAAGGACCCGGCGAGATTGCTGTCCCCGGTCCAGTTCGAGCGGCCGAGCCAGTTATTGACGTCGTTGATTTCGCTGGTGTTGCCGGGGAATGTGGCATTCGAGGTATAGTTGACTCCGTCGCGCCAGTAGTTGAGCACGGTGGTTCCCGGGATGCTGTTATCGACGGTGACGACGATGTGGATGAAGGCATCTTCGCCGATCGGGGTGGCGACGTCCGAGTCGAATGTGAAGGTGCCGCCGCCGGTCGGGTTTTCGTCGCGGACTTCGAACCTCTGCTGACCGTAGTTCGTGCCGCGACTGGCGGAGAGCATGAGGTAATCGGTTCCCGCGCCAGCGCCGCCGGGACCGGTCAATTCGGCGCCGTCCGCGTCGCCGAAATCGAAAACGCGGGCCCAAGCCTGGTCACCGGAGGTGACCGAGTACCATCCTTCGAGGGTGACAATGCGCCGGGACGAAAGGATGCCGTTGGCGAGGTCGACGTAGGCGGCGGTCGCGCTGGCGCCGCCCGGCAGTTCGATGGCGCTGCCGGTGAAGAAGGCGCCGGCGCCGCGGATGACGGCGGGTGCGTTGCCGGCGAGGTCGGGCGAGGTGGTTCCGTCGGGCGCATCACCGGCCGGTTCGTTGAATGCCCAGCGGTGGGCGAGCGGCGGGAACACCGGTTCGCTCAAGTTGGGATTGGTTCCCTGAGTGATTTCCACGCCGTCGCTGATGCCGTCCTCATCGGTATCGAACACGAACGGGTTGGTGCCTGCGGCCACTTCCGCGCTGTCGGAAGCGCCGTCGCCATCGGTGTCGGCGCGGTCCGGCCGTGTTCCGGTATTGGTGGCGCTGACGAAGACGCCGGTATTCGTTTCGACGGAATCCGGGAGACCGTCGCCGTCGGTGTCCGCGGCGTTCGGGCTGCTGCCGCGCCGGGATTCCTGGAGCGCGGTCAGGCCGTCGCCATCGGTGTCGCTGGAGGCGTCGGCCGGGTTGTTGCGGTCCAGCCCGTAGCGCACTTCGTAGGCATCGGGGATGCCGTCGCCATCGGTGTCGGCGACCGGGACGACACCCGGGCCGGCGGTGGTGTTGGCGGCGGCTTGGGCCGCGGGCATCATGCCGCTGTAGACGCGCAGTTCGTCGAAACTGGCGGCGGCATTTCCATCGGCGGTCCAGTTCGAACGGCCGAGCCAGCAATTGATGTCGTTGAGGTCGGCGAGGTTCCAGTCGAAGGTGATTTCGGCGGCGAGGGTTCCGTTTTCGTAGACGCGGGCGCGGTTGGTGAATTCGTCGATGGTGAGGACGAAGTGGAACTGCGAGCCGAAGGTGGCCGTTGTGTAAGTGGTGAAGACGCGGCCGCCTCCGCGGTGAGGATCTTCGTTGCGCCATTCGAGCTGCCGCGCGGTGGCATCGGTGCCATTGTAAGCGCTGAGCATTATGTAGTCTCGTGCCTCGACGCCGCCGCCATTGGTATTACCCGGACCGGAGATCGGGATGGAGCTGGGGATGCTCGATCCGAAGTCGAGTATGCGAGCCCAGGACGAGCTGCTCTCGTTGATGGTGATCCATCCTTCGATGGTGACGGCGCCCAATCCGCCGTTGGCGACTGAATGGCGAGAGAGAAAACCATCGGGCAGGTCGACATAGGCGGCGATGTCGCCCGATCCGCCGTCGAGGACGAGTTCGCTGCCGTTCCAGACAAAGCCTTCGCCGAGGATCTGGCCATGGGCGGCGCCGAGGGAATCCTGGACGGTGGTGGAAGTGGAGCCTGCGGTTTCGTTGAAGGTGTAGCGATGGGCGAGGAAGTGTGGAGGCAGGCTGAGAGGGTTTTTCGGATCGGTATTCTGTGCGACCTCGCTGCCGTCGGTGAATCCGTCCCCGTCGGTATCCTCGTTTTTGGGGTCGGTGGCGTGGGTGTTGATCTCGGCGCTGTCGGTGAGGCCGTCGCCGTCGGTATCGGGGTTGGTGGGATCGGTTCCGTGGGTATGAACCTCGGCGCCGTCGGTGAGGCCATCGCCGTCAGTGTCGGTGAGCAGGGGATTGGTCTGGTGCTGGAATTCGGCGAGATTGGTCAGCCCGTCACCGTCGCTGTCGAGGGCGGCGTCGGCGGCGTTGTCGGGATCGAGGATGGACGGGTAGAGGAGTTCCCAGGAATTCGGCATGCCGTCGCCATCGGTGTCGGACAGTCCGGCGTTCGGACCCGCGGCGATGCTCGCGAGGATGGCGGTCTCGTCGAGGGCGGTGTCGTAGATGCGGAATTCGTCGTACGAGGCGGCGGCATTGGCATCCGCGGTCCAGTTGGAGCGGCCGAGCCAGTTGTTGACGTCGTTGATGTCTTCGAGCGTGAACGGGGCCGCACCGTCCATGGTGATTTGGACGCCGTCGCGCCAATAATTGACGTAGCTGCCGCCGAAGCCGTCGGGCTGGACGGTGACGGCGAAGTGGAACGACTGGCCGAAGACGGTGGGCACGGCGCTATCGAACGTGGCGGTGGCTTCGGGGCCAGGGCCGTTCGCGGTGAAATTGCGCCATTCGAGGCGTTGGATGTTGTAATCGGCGTTGCGGGAGAGCGAGAGCATGAGGTAGTCAGTGCCATCGCCGCCGCCGCCGGGCCCCGGCAGCTCCTGGCCCGCCGAGTCTCCGATATCGAACGCGCGCGTCCAGGCGAACCCGCCGGTGTCAACGGTCACCCAGCCTTCGATGGTGACTTCGGTCAATCCGGACACGATTCCGTTGGGGAGATCCACATAGGCGGCGATGTTGCTTGGTCCGCCGGGCAGTTTGATGGCGGAGCCGGTGAACCTGGCTCCGTCACCCAGAATGACGGCGGGATCGCCTCCCTGAACCTCGTTGGCGACGGTGGCGCCGCTGGGGGCGTCGCCGGCGGTGGAATTGAAGGACCAGCGGTTGACGATGGCGGCGTCGAGGGTCGGTGTCGAGGCGGCGAGGACGCATCCAAGAGTGAGCCATCGGCGGCGCGGCACGTCGGAGGGCTGCGGAGTACGGGGGTTTTTCATGTGTCGGCAAGGGGTTTTGGAAAACAAGGGTGGCCGAAATCCGGAACCGGTCAGGGGAACTGGTAAGGAGAGCGCCAATTCTCCGACTTGGACCAGCTTTTTCCTATCAGATCGGGGGTAGTGCCGACAAGAGGATTTTTTCAGTTGGGTCCATCATGGACTGATGGGGGAAAGATTGTCATTGCCGGGAGGCTGCGGGCTCGGCTGATTGGCTGCTCGCCATGTTGGAAACCGATTCGTCTGCCATTGATTCCGAGCTGGCCGCTCCGTTGCGCGCGGCGTTGCGGGATGTGCCGGATTTCCCGCAGCCCGGTGTGGTCTTCAAGGACATCACGCCGCTGCTGAGCGATCCGGAGCTGTGGGACCGGTGCATGAGCGCCTTGGCGCGCACGGCGGGCGGCGCGAAGGTGGACAAGGTGGTGGGCATCGATGCTCGGGGATTCATTTTCGCCGCGGTGGTTGCCGACCGGTTGAGCGCGGGATTCGTGCCGGTCCGCAAGGAAGGAAAACTTCCGTGGCGCACGATCGGGATCGCCTACGACCTGGAGTACGGGTCGAGCCGCATCGAGATGCATGAAGACGCGATCCACCCGGGCGAGCGCGTGCTGCTCGTCGACGACGTGCTGGCCACCGGAGGAACGGCGGCGGCGGCGCTCAGCCTGGTGCGGCAGGCCGGCGGCATGGTCCTCGGCGCCAGCTTCCTCGTGGAACTCGCCTTCCTCGGCGGCCGCGCCAAACTGCCGGCCGACGTGCGCGTCCAGAGCGTGCTCGTTTATTGAGGGAGGGGGCTGACAGATCAGTCAGATCAGTCAGATCAGTCAGATCCGACTGATCCACCAGAAAATCACGGCGCCGAATTCTCTTCGGTTGGTTCTTTCTTCTCGAAGAGGTGGATGAGGTGGCCGAAGCCGGCTTCTTGCATTTTTTCCTTGGGGATGAAGCGCATGGCGGCGCTGTTGATGCAGTAGCGCAATCCGCCGCGGTCCGGCGGTCCGTCGTTGAAGACGTGGCCGAGATGCGATTCGTTGTCCGCGGTGCGCACCTCGGTGCGGATCATGCCGTGGCTGTTGTCCGGGAGGTTGCGGATTTCGGATTCGGAGATCGGTTTGACGAAGCTCGGCCATCCGCAGCCGGAGTCGTACTTGTCGAGCGAGGAGAAGAGCGGCTTCCCGGTGACGATGCTCACGTAGATGCCATCGGCTTTGTTGTCCCAGTATTCGTTGGCGAAGGCCGGTTCGGTGCCGTTCTCCTTGGTGATGTGATGCTGCCAGGGGGTCAATTCCTGCGTGCTCGCCGCCGCGGCGGAAGGCGGCGGCGGAGAGCCCGCACGGTCACCCGAAGGCTGGCAGCCCGCCGCCAGCGCCGCCAGCAAAGCGGCGGCCACGGGCAGACCGAGGGCGCCGCACGCGTGCGGCAAGCGGATCCGGTTCAGTGATAAAAAAGCAGCCATCATGGTGTGAAACGGGGCTCGCCGCGCG
>CAZYHO010000401.1:0-4934 GCA_964647495.1 uncultured Akkermansia sp.
CGCGAAGCCGCCCGCAAGGCGCGCGAGACCGTGCGCAAGAGCGCCATGTCCGGCGGTGGCCTGCCCGGCAAACTCGCGGACTGCTCCGAGCGCGATCCATCGATGTGCGAGATCTTCATCGTCGAGGGTGATTCCGCCGGCGGCTCCGCCAAACAGGGGCGCGACCGCCGCACGCAGGCCATCCTCCCCATCAAGGGAAAGATCCTCAACGTCGAAAAGGCCCGGCTCGACAAGGTGCTGGCCAACAAGGAAATCCAGACGCTCATCACGGCACTCGGCACAGGCATCGGGTCCGGGGAGGAAGCCGGCAGCTTTGACATCGGCCGCGCCCGCTACCACCGCATCGTCATCATGACGGACGCCGACGTGGACGGCAGTCACATCCGCACGCTCCTGCTCACGTTTTTCTGCAGGCACATGCCGGACCTCGTCAAGGCGGGTTACGTCTACATCGCCCAGCCCCCGCTTTACCAGGTCAAGCGCAAGAGGCGCGAAGAGTACGTCCAGGACGATGACGCCCTGAACAAAATCCTCATCGAGCTGGCCGCGGAAGAGGTCAGGCTGCGCGCCATCGGCGAAGACCGCAGCTTCGGCAGCGACGAACTCAAAAATATCCTCGAGCTTCTCAGCCGCCTCCATCGCTTCAGCGATGTCATCCGGCGCAACGGTGGCGACTTCGAATCCTACCTCTCGCTCCGCGATCCGGCCACCGGCGCCCTGCCGGAATACCTCATGAAAATCCGCTCCGGAAACGAGGAAACCGTCCGCTACTTTCTCGACGACAAGGCCCTTCACGAGTTCTACCTCGCCAATCGCGACCTCTCGCTGCTCGACGGCCCCTCCGTCCCGCCCGTCGACCTCGCCGACACCGACGCCCCCGAAGGCTCAGCAGCCCTCGCTCCCGAGACCCCCGTTTCCCCTGCCGCCCCAACCCCGGACCGCAAGGGGCCAAGCCGCCGCGCCCGCCTCATCGACATCCATGAGGCCAAGTCGATCGCGAAACTCCTCGCGCGCCTGCACGACACCGGCCTCCACCTGGATCACTTCAGCGCCAAGGACGATCCGCTCTTCGAACTGGTCGAAGGCAAACACACGCACCCCCTCCGCAGCGTGCCCGAAATTCTCGAAAAAGTCCTCGAAATCGGCCGCAACGGCGTCGAGGTCAAACGCTTCAAGGGACTCGGCGAAATGAACGCCGCCCAGCTTTTCGACACCACCATGGATCCCGCCACACGCCTCCTCCTCCAGGTCAAAATGAACGAGGAAAACGCCGTCGAAGCCGACCAGATCTTCACCATCCTCATGGGCGATGTCGTCGAGCCGCGCCGCCAGTTCATCGAAGACAACGCCCTGAATGTGAAGAACCTGGACGTGTAGCAGCGGCGCACCGTCGCCACACCCGCCCACCCAAGCCCAGCGAAGGCAATCCAAGGTCGATCCAACCTTCGCACACACACCCGTTGTCCCGGGCCGGCGATTCCATAGGCCCCATAAGCCCATAAACCGCACAAAACTGGTGGGTAGGGATGGATTCGAACCATCGAAGGTATAAACCAGCAGATTTACAGTCTGCCCCATTTGGCCACTCTGGAACCTACCCGTATCGCCCGGGGAGCCGTCTTGTATAAACAGGGCAGCGCCATGTGCAAGCGCGAAGGGGATTTCCGTTCACCCTCCGATTCGACACGCGGTTCCAAACAACATGTGAGATCCATTCTCAAGAATGTTCCCCCTGCACACAGGCCGACAGACCCTTTGCAGGCCAGCAGCCCGTAATCTGTATGGCGCCCTGCGAACTGGAACTGGGGAAATCAGTTGCGACTCATTCTCAAGAGCGGCCGCCATCACCACAGGGTGACATACGGATTGCGAGCTCGCTGCCCACAATCCGTATGTCACCCTGTGCAAAAAACTAAAGATTTCCTGACTTTTTTGTACAACGTCCTTCATCCCGCTCCCCTGCCCTCCCCAGCCTCGCCGGCGCTGAACTGACACTGTTCGCCACGACCGGTCGTACAAAAAAAAACTGGCCAATGCCGGGTGAAATGGGCCGAAAAACGGAAATCCGATTGATTTTGCGACGCGATCTCATATTCTGGTCGTCGGCGATGGTTCTGCGGGCTGGCCGTGGACGGAGCCGTTTTGTGATGCCGACGATGCCTGAAGCGAGAACCGGGATGCTGGGGGAAGCGCGTCCCGGAGCGACGGTGCGGGTGGTTCGGGTGGAGGGGGAGGCGGCGTTGAGCCGGCGGTTGCGGGAGATGGGTTTCTGTGAGCAGGCTGAAGTGCGCGTGGCGAGCGTGGGAGCGCAAGTGGTGTGTCATGTGCGCGGATCGCGTGTGGGATTGAGCCGCGGGCTGGCGGAATCGATCGTGGTGAGCGGAGTGGAGGCGCGCTGAGGGCATGGGGGAAGATCCGATGACGCCTGCGACCCGTCTTTCCGAACTCCCGGCCGGCGGACGGGCGACGATCGCCGCGATGACCGAAGGGAAAGCGGCCATGACGCGGCTGCGGGAAATGGGAGTTGTGCCCGGAGCGCGCATTCAACTGGTCAGGCGGGCGCCGTTGGGAGATCCGATCGAGATTTCGCTGCGGGGCGCGCTGTTGTCGCTGCGCCGGTCGGAGGCGGATCAGATCGAGGTGATTTCGGAGTGAAGCGGCATGGGGGTGGCACCAAGAACATCGCTGACGTACGCGCTCGTAGGCAATCCCAACTGCGGGAAGTCGACGCTGTTCAACGCGCTGACCGGGATGCGCCAAAAAGTGGGGAACTACCCCGGCGTGACCGTGGAGAAGAAGGCGGGCGAGTGTTTTTCGCAGCATGGCAAACGGATGACGCTGATCGACCTGCCCGGCAGCTATTCCCTGAACGCGCGATCACCCGACGAATCGGTCATGCGCGACATGCTCCTGGGCCGCGTGCCGAACACGCCGCGGCCGGACCGCGTGGTGTGCGTGGTCGACGCCTCCAACCTCGAACGACATCTGTATCTGGTGACGCAGGTGCTGGAGCTTGGGCTGCCGGTCATCGTCGCGCTGAACATGGTGGACATCGCCGAAGAAAGGCAATGCCGCATCGATGTCGCGCGGCTGTCCGAGCGGCTCGGCGTGCCGGTGGCGCCCACGCAAGCGTCGACCAAAAAGGGGTTGATCGAGTTGAAGCTGGCCATGTCCCGCGACGATCTGGCCGCGCCGCACGGACTGCCCGGCCTGCTTCCGGCGCCGGTGCGCGACGGACTGCGGCGCAGCCGCGACGCGCTGGCCGAGGCGGGGCTCGTGCGCCCGGACGCGCCGCTGCTCGAGCCGTTGTATCTGTTGTCGTCGCACGACCCGACGCACTACGGCATCGCGGAGAACGTGCTGGCCCGCCTGCACGATGCGCGCGGCCGGTTGGAACGCGACGCGCCGGGCTGGGAAGACAGGTTGGTCGCGGCACGGTATGAAGCCATCGGCGCGCTGTGCGGCGACGTGGTCCGGCGGCCGGAGACGGCGGCGATGACGTTCACCGACCGGCTCGACATGGCGCTGTTGCACCGGTTGTGGGGATGGGTGGCGCTGCTGGCCGTGCTGGCCGTGATTTTCACCCTCATCTTCCAGGTGGCGCAGGCTCCGATGGCATGGATCGAAGCGCTGCTCGGTGGCGGCGAGTTCATCGGGCGCCCCATTGGCGGGCTCGCCGGATGGGTCCAGGGAGTGATGCCGGAGGGCGATTTGCGAAGCCTGATCGTCGACGGCGCGATCGCCGGCGTGGCGGGCGTGCTGGTCTTCCTGCCGCAAATCCTCATCCTGTTCTTCTTCATCGGGCTGCTCGAAGACACCGGCTACATGGCGCGGCTCGCCTTCATGATGGACCGCCTCATGAGCAAGGTGGGCCTGAACGGGCGGAGCTTCCTGCCGGTCCTGAGCAGTTATGCCTGTGCAGTGCCAGGCGTGATGTCGGCACGGACGATCGACAGTCCGAAGGACCGGCTGATCACGATCATGGTGGCGCCACTGGCAAGCTGCTCGGCGCGGCTGCCGGTCTATGCATTGCTTATCCCGCTGCTGTTTCCGTCGGATCTCGTGCCGGCTTGGCAACAAGGGCTGATCCTGCTCGGATTGTACGCGCTCGGCACGCTCGGTGCTTTCTTCTTCGCCTGGATCTTCAACCGCACCCTCATGAAGGGTGCGTCAACCCCGCTCATCCTGGAGCTGCCGGTGTACAAGGCGCCATCTTTCGCCGTCGTGCTCCGCCAGATGTTCGACCGCGCTTGGATGTTCGTCCGGCGCGCCGGCACCATCATCCTCGGTCTCTCGATCCTGCTCTGGGCGGCGCTCACATACCCCAAGGCGGACACCGACGATCCGGCGATGCAGGTCGAGCAAAGCGTCGCCGGCCGGCTCGGCCACGCCTTCGAGCCTCTGGTGCGCCCGATGGGAGGCGACTGGCGCGTCGCGATCGGGCTTGTCGGGGCGCAGGCAGCCCGCGAAGTTTTCAACACCCAGCTCGGCGTGATCTACGCCGTGGAGGACGCCGAGGAGGATACAGCCGGATTGCGCGAACGGCTGCGCCGCGAAAAACACCCCGATGGCCGCCCCGTCTACTCCACGCCGTTTTGCCTCGGGCTGCTTGTGTATTTTGTCTTCGCCATGCAGTGCCTTGCCACCGTGGCCGTCGTCCGGCGCGAAACCGGCGGCTGGAAGTGGCCGCTCTTCCAGTTCGCCTACATGACCATCACCGGTTATGTCCTGGCGGTGCTCGTTTATCAGATCGGGATCCGGTTTGCGGCGTAAATGGAGCGCCATCACCCACCTCCCTCCCCTCCTCCGCCGCCCTTGCCGCGCCCGGCGAGGCGTGGCATCGTGGCGCCACCGGACTGGAAGCCATGAAAGGCCTGCTGAAACTCCCGGACATCAAGAACCAGACGGCGTTCAATCTGGAACGCTGGGATGAA